>NZ_JBHHMJ010000460.1:0-269 GCF_042136455.1 Stenotrophomonas sp. 3diitr2024 | reverse complement strand
CCAGCACCGGCAGCTTCGGACCCTGCGGCAGGTGGTAGTACCGGCGCCCTTCCACCTCCAGCGGGGGGCCGGCCTGCGTCACCAGCCACTGCACCACGCTGGCGGGGAACAACTGCTCGAACTCCTCGCGCAGGAACCAGTCGAAGAAGCCGGAACTGCCGGCCTGCGCAGCGACGATGTTGCTCAGGTTCAGGCTGCCCGAGGCGATCATCACGCCGACCAGGGCGAAGCCCATGGCGATTTCGTAGCTGATCATCTGCGCCGAGGCG
>NZ_JBHHMJ010000401.1:0-321 GCF_042136455.1 Stenotrophomonas sp. 3diitr2024 | reverse complement strand
AATTGGGTTTAATCGTTGAGCAAGGACAGGAAATAAATAAAGATGGCCGTGTAACTGTTTATGTAACGAAAGGGATAGAAAACGAAAAGTTACAAATAGATATTGCTGGAACAGCGGTGCATCCCATTCAGTGCCGTCGTGGGCGATCAGTGCGTACAGCGCCGACGGCACCACCACACGGATGCGGCTGAGCGCAAGCTCGGTCTGGTTGCCGAACACTTCGCTCTTGTTGCTCCACTCCCAGATCGAGACATTCCGTACCGGATCGATCACCACGCGCGGCGTGCCCAGATGATCTGGTTGGACGTAGGCAAGTTCCGG
>NZ_JBHHMJ010000397.1:0-34683 GCF_042136455.1 Stenotrophomonas sp. 3diitr2024 | reverse complement strand
GTCGCCGCCTGGTCGAAGGCGGCGACGGCGCGATTTTGCTGTGGACGTTGAAACCGGGCGCGGCAGACCTACCGGGCCCGGTTTTGGTTAAAGCCCCGGCGCATCATGCCGTGACCATGCTGCCCCCTCACGCGGCGAGTGCGTGGGCCTCCACTTCGTCGGCGGCATCTTCCGACGCATCCACGTCCTGCGCGTCTTCCTGCGGCTCCGTGTCGTGTCCGCTCTTGAACACGGCGGGCATCCAGCCCGTTCCCTCGGTCAGACGCTCGGCCTCGCTGGCAATCTCAGCCTTCTTCAACTTCGCCAGCCGGGAAGCGTGCGACGGCGCAAACTCGCCCACGGCTTCCAAAATCACGGCCTTCGGCACATGCTGGAAATACCCGTCTGCGGTGGGCTTCCACCATGCGGCCATGTCCAGCCCCACGGCCTGCGCCAGCTCCGCGCCCGGCTGGTGCGCCTTGGCACGGGGAGTCACCACGTCGACGGTCGCCGCCACGCATACCGCCAGCAACCGCACCAGTTCGCCTTGCTCCATCGCCAACAGCGCGGCGAACAGTTCGGCACTGTCCAGCGGCAACGCTTCGCCCGCGACGTGCTGCAACTCGCGCAGGGCCACGGCGGCGGGCGAATCGGGCCAGTCCGGGGCCATGCCTTCCAGCCGGTTTTGCACGGTCAAGCGCACGCCCAGCGGCAAGTCGTGGCCGTAGTGGTTGTCCTGCAAGATGGTCTGCACCATGCCATGCACCAGCGCGGCCAGCGCGACGTGCGGATGCCGGGCGACTTCGATTTGCAACGCGGCGGTGCGGTGCGCGCTCAACCGCTGCGCCAGCCGGTCGGACAGGCTCGCGGCCTTGGGCTGCTCGGCGTCCTCGCTGTCGTCGTCGTTCCCAACTTCGCCTTCCGCGCTGCCGAAACCCTGCCGCAAGCGGTCCAGCGTGCGCAGTGCCTTCGCTTCGGCTTCTCGCAACAGCCCGCGATGAATCACGGCTGCTCCCTCGCGGTCGATCGTGACGATGGCACCGGCCACGGCGCGCACGTCCGGGGCGTAGCCCTGCAACGCATCCTCCACGGCTTGCAGTTCCCCGGCGACCTGTTCGCGGCGCGGTTCCAGCGCCTCGGTCTTCTCCTCGTCCTCGGCGTCGTAGGCTTCTTCCAGTTCGGCGTCGATCTTGTCGAGGCGGTTTTGCAGCGAGGCAATGCGCCGGGCTTCGCGGGTGGTCGGTTCGCGACGCTGGCACGGCGCGTTCTGGAACGCCTGCCGCTCGGCGTAGCTTACGTGCGGCACGGCTTCCACCCACGCCCAGCCCTCGGCGCGCACGTGCTCGGCATGCGCGTCCAGCTTGCCGCACACCAGCGTTTCCAGCAGTGCGGCGTCGGTCAGGTAGGTTCCGGCATTGCCTTCGGCGAACAGGTCGCGGCGGATGCCGCCGCCCGCCGCCGTGTAGGCGTCCAGCCCGACGAAGCGCACCAGCGGATGCGTGGCGTCGATTTCACGCTCGGTCAGGCGCTCGCGCAGCGCGGATGCGCCTCGCTGCCACTCGGGCGCACCGTAGAACGCGGCTTCCTGCGCGGCGTGGTCGTCGGTGATGGTCAGGGCCATCAACTGTTCCAGCGTGACGGCTCCGGCCCGGTAGTCGGCCAGCAGACGCGGCGAGACGTTCGCCAGCTTCAAGCGACGCTGCACCACCAGCGGAGACACGCCGAAGTCGGCGGCAATGTCCTCCACCGGACGGCCTTCCTTGACCAGCGCGGCGAACGCCTCGAACTGATCGGCGGGGTGCATCTGCTCGCGCAGCAGGTTTTCCGCGAGGCTGACGGTGCGGGCCGAGGCATCGGGCACCAGCAGGCACGGCACTTCATGATCGGCGGCGATGCGCTTCTTCTTCGTCAGCAGCTTCAAGGCGGTCAGGCGGCGATCACCGGCCACAACTTCGTAGTGCTCGCCATCGGCGGCGAGGATGACGACGAGGTTTTGCAGCAAGCCGACGCGGGAAATGCTCGCGGCCAGTTCGGGGATGGACAGGCGCGGAGTCGTGCGCGCGTTGCGCTTGGAGCGGCGCGGCAGCAATTGCGAGAGCGGAACCAAAATCAGGTTCTTGGTCGGATCGGCCACTTCCAGCGGGGTGGCAGTTTCGATGGCGATGGTTTCGGTTTGGGTAACGGCGTTCATGGTGATAACTCCAATCAGTTGAGGGATGCAGCAGCGAGAGAAGCGGCAAGGGCTGCTGCCTGCCCCTGCCGCGTGGGGTTCAGGCTTTCAACTGGCGCAGGCCATCGGCCAGCAGCCACAGGGCGCGATTCAGGCGGATGCCGTTGTCGATGCCCTGCACGGGTCGGGTGGTCTGGCGGCGACCGTTCGCGGCGCGGGCGGACAGTCCGCCTTTGACGAGGTTTTCCT
This sequence comes from Stenotrophomonas sp. 3diitr2024, assembly GCF_042136455.1. NCBI lineage: Bacteria > Pseudomonadati > Pseudomonadota > Gammaproteobacteria > Lysobacterales > Lysobacteraceae > Stenotrophomonas > Stenotrophomonas sp. 3diitr2024. The sequence goes on along the minus strand of NZ_JBHHMJ010000397.1, from coordinate 32,285 downwards.
GAGTGCGGTTGAACACGCTCCACAAGTCGCGGCGGCTGTCGTCGGTGCGGCGCGGCATCAGGATTTGCGATTCCGTGATGGGCGCGGGCTTGTCCTCGTCGTACTTCAACGCCAGCGCGGCGCGGGCGAACACTTCCGATTCACCGGTGTCGAGTGCGATGGCCTGCATGGCGTCGCGGGATTCCTGCGCCCGGTCAAAGCCGTGCAGGACTTCGTAAGCGCCTTCGATAACATGCGCGGCTACGTCGCCCTTGTGGGGTATGCGCACGTCCGCTACGGTGTCGCCGCAGACCAGGCCGTTTTGGCACACGAAGCGGAACATTCCAGCGAGCATCTGATAGCTGCTGGTGCCGTCATGCGAGTTCAGCAGGATGATTTCGTTGGCCTCACGGCCGTTGATCTGGCTGGCATGGCGCAGCCGGATCATGTGCTTGGTGTAGTCGCGGCGGTCGTCGTTGCGCACGCGGGTCTGGCACACCATGAAAGGCTCGAAGCCTTCCCCGCGCAGTTCTTGCAGCACGGTGGCGGTGGGGATGTAGCTGTAACGGTCCGAGCGGCTTTCGTGTGGGGCGTCCGCAAAGATGGATGGGGCGACGGCTCGGATTTGGTCATCCGACAAAGGACGTTCCGAGCGCAGCACCGGCGAACGCGAAGCGAAGCGGGAAGCAAGTTGCATGATCTTTCTCCTGACAAAGTTGGCTGTTGAAGAAACCTCACCGGATTCCTAGATTCGGAGCCCAGCCTCTCGGCTGTTCGGTGCGGTCGGCACGAAGAACCCGGTGGCCTCGTTGCCACCGTCTTTCCTGAGTTCATCGCCCGCGACGGAAGGGAGCTCGTGGACGGGGGCCGTCAAGGAGGCGAGCGCAGGGTTGGTGCGGCCCGCAGGCGCAGCCGAGTACACGGCCCTGCGCGCCTTGACGGCACACGGACGCGGGCTACAGTCGCGGACAAGGTGATGAGTTCAGGAAAGACGGCTGGACAGGCAGCGGCCATCCCTTTGTGCTGACCGCACGCAAGCGAAGCGCGCAGGCCCGAAGCTGGAAGCCGGGCCGAAGGCGTCAGCCGAGCGGAGCGAGGGAACGATGGAAGCCCGAAGGGGGCGAGACGCCAGGACCGCAGGGCAGGGTGGCTCGATGCGCAGCACGACAGCGCGCCCGGCCGCCTTCTTGGCCGGGGACGTCCAGACTTAGGTCGGTATCCGGGTACCTGAGCATCCGTTCGATGACGCGCACTGGGGTACCGACAGAAGTGGCTTGGTCAAATACGCTACCAGCCATGTTCACTATCAAAGACAGGCCATGAGCGCACCCCAATCCGATAATCCGAAGCAGATCTGCGAAAACATCCTCATCGAAGGGAAGCGCTACAACGTCGAGCACCGCATCCTGCCCAGTGAGGATGCCGTTGCCGACCGACTGCTTGCTCGTGGCATCGAGCTGACCGAGGCCTATGAGGAACTGCACGGCAAGCTCCACGCGCATCCCCACGCGCTGCAGATATTTCTAGGGCTTGTCCTGAGCACTGCCGCGTTCTGGAACCCGGAGAAGATCGCGAAGGCGCGCACCGCACGCGGCGATCTCGGCAATGTCAACCAGAAGATTGCGAGGAAGGCGGCAGAGCTGGCCGGTCTGCTTCAGCAGCGCTCAGATCTGCACAACACCTCGGGCTTCAGCACCGATACCCACTACCACGTGTGCGATGTGATCGAGGCGGCGGCCAAGCGCAACTACCTTTTCACGACGTACGTCCAGGAGCGCCTCGATGCCCTTCACGGCCAGTTCGACCTGAAGTATTGGCCATCGCTGAGCGACTTTCTGCAAGAGCTGGCCTCCGATGCAGAAGACGCAGTCGCGGAAGCCACAGACCTCTTGACTGCGGCCGCCACCGTGGCCTCGCGCCCGTCCCGCGCCGATTTCATCAAGGCGCTGCTCGCAGCCATCGACGAGAACAGGGGGCGCAACTACGGCCAACTGCCCAACGATTTCAAGGTTACCGATAACACGCTCGCTACCTTGGCGAGCTGTGTGTTGGACCTGGGCGCCGACGAATCGGTCGATGGCCCCTACGTGAAGCGGCTCCGTCAGCGTGAACGCGACGGAGCCAAGTAGCCCCTGACGAGGCCCTTCGGTGACTTGGTTTCGGACCGATCAGGCGCAGCCTGGTCGGAGGTCTTTCAGGGGCGCCAAGTGACGCGCCGCGGGGATGGGCTGCCAGCCGATCCCCTGGAGGCGAGCGCAGCGCGCAGGCCCGTCGGTGCCGCAGGCATCAGCGATCGGAGCCGGATGGCCGTGATTCGGCACAAGCCACCGGGGGGCGGCGCCCCGCAAACCCGATAGCGATATGCCAGGACGCTAGTTCCCCGCCGAACCGAGGACCTTGACCGCGTGGCTCATCAGCCGTGGCAGGCATCTGCGCTCTTCCTTCAATCCGCTGCCTTCACAACCAGATGAAAACGCTATACAATGGAGTCGTCCGTTTGAAAGATTAAAAGAATCGTGGAAAATCAATGAGTTATGCGAATGTTGGACGAAATGAACGAATCACAGTCTGATTTAGCCCAGGTGGTCCGGCTGGCTCTCGCCGAGCAGACTGAGGACGTGCGCCTGTTCGTGGCCAGGCTCGTCCGGAAGTACCGCAACACCGACCCCGAGCTGGCGGAGCAGATGGACCTTTACCTGCGCGCGAAGATGCCTCGAACGAGCGCGCCCATGCGCAAGGCCACGCCGCCTGCGACGCCCGCGCATGCTTTGCCGGTGGACGACGAATCGCGGCTGTCCTTGCTGAAAGTTTTCAAGGACACGCCCGATAGAGAGCAGCCCTTGCTGTCGGTCGACCTTGAGGAGACGTTGAGCCAATTGATTCAGGAGCGACGCCAGACGGAACGCCTGGCATCGATGGGATTGAGCCCGACGCGCTCCGCCATCTTTGTGGGGCCACCCGGCGTCGGCAAAACGTTGACTGCGCGCTGGCTCGCCTCGCAACTGGGTGTGCCGCTGTACGTGTTGGATCTGACCGCTGTCATGAGCAGTCTGCTCGGCCGGAGCGGGACCAATCTGCGCGCCGCACTCGACTTCGCGAAACGCAGTCCGTGCGTGTTGCTGCTGGATGAGATCGATGCCATCGCCAAGCGCCGCAGCGACGATACCGATGTCGGCGAGCTGAAGCGCCTGGTCACCGTCATCCTGCAGGAGGTCGATGAATGGCCAGCTACCGGACTGTTGCTTGCCGCCACCAACCACTCTGAACTTATCGACCCTGCGTTGTGGCGCCGCTTCGATCTGGTGATTACGTTCAAAGCGCCGGAAATGTCGGCTGTCAAGGCGGCGATCAAGCGCTTCCTCGGTCCAGACTACGCGTTGTTCGGTCGCTGGATCGACATCCTGACATTTGCATTTAACGGCGAGTCGTTCAGCGACATCGAGCGGGACCTTCAGCGTTTTCGCCGTGCGGTAGCGCTGGGCACCGCATCGGATGCCGATCTCATTGAAGAGTTCATCAAATCGCGTGCGCTCGTCCTGGATCGGCAGGCCCGCATCGATCTGGCCGTGCTGCTGGCAAAGCAGACCCGTCTGTCCCAGCACACCGTCTCCGATATCACTGGGGTGAGTCGCGACACCATCCGGAAGTACACGAACGAGCCATCGCCTGCAGCGAAAAAGATCTCGAAGGGAAAACCTGACGCATGAGCCAAACCAATTTCCTTATCGGGCGCGGCGAGCTGCTGACCCACGATATCAAGGGACCAAAGCGCAAGCCCGGCAAGGCTGAGGTTTACTCCTTGCAAGAAGCCGCAGGACGGCTCAGGCCGCAGTTCTCCGAAACCGCGACTGCGCTGGACACCTTGCCACCAGAGGCTTGTCCTGGCGACTTCGGCGTTGCGCGGCTGACGATGAACCCGAGCTACATCGCGCGATCATTCTTCCCGGTGGCGATGCTGCGCACCGTGGGTCTGGAATCGGTCGGCAGCCGCACGGTGAAGGTGATTCCTGACGGCTGGACCAAGAAGGGCACGCCACAGGAATGCACAACCACCGAACTGTTCGTCGCCGGCAAACGTCAGGCCTTCCGCAATCTCAAGGGCTGGACACTCGAGATCGAAGCCGAATCCGATGAGGCGCTGGACCTTGCGCATATAGAAAAATTTTCCGTCTTCGCACCCGAAGAACGAATCGCGAACTACGGCAGCAAGAAAGATCGCTTTTTCGAAGTGGGCGTCCATTTGCTGCCCGATGAAGACCGCTTGTTCGTCCAGCGGGCTTTCGTGCGTTACGCCAAGGAAGTGGATGTCAAAGTTCACAGCGATCTTGGCTTCACGGCCGGCAACCTTTGGTTCGTCCCGGTCGAAGGCAGGCATGGTGATATCGAGAGACTCGCCGAGTTCGTGTTCGTGCGCGTCATCCGACCCGTGCCCAAGCTCCGTGGCATGCGGCCGGTGCATCGCAGCGCAGGGGTTTCGGTCGGCTGCAGCCTTCCGACAGAGCAACCACTGTCCTCAGAGCCGAAGGTCGCCATTCTCGACGGCGGTTTGCCGAAGCAACATGCGATCGGCCCGTGGCTCCGTTCGTACCGCGTTCTCGACGAAGACGCGGGCGACGATCCCGAAGGTCTCGAGCATGGGCTGGCGGTCACTTCGGCATTCTTGTTCGGCCCGATCCAGCCGAATAGTGCCGCTGCCCGCCCGTTCGCCTACGTCGATCATCTGCGCGTGCTCGACAAGGATGCCGAGACTGAAGATCCGTTGGAACTGTATCGAACGCTGGGCTTCGTCGAGCAAGTCTTGCTCTCTCGTCAGTACCAATTCGTAAACCTTAGCCTCGGCCCGGACTTACCGATCGAGGACACAGATGTTCATGCCTGGACCTCGGTCATCGACGATCTGCTGAGCGACGGCGACACTTTGATGACGGTCGCGATCGGCAACAATGGCGAAAGAGACCGGCCGTCGGGCAACGCCCGTGTGCAGGTGCCCTCGGACTGCGTGAATGCGTTGGCGGTGGGCGCCTCGAACGATACCGAAGCGGGCTGGGCCCGTGCTCCTTATAGCGCAATCGGTCCGGGCCGCAGCCCTGGCGTCGTCAAGCCGGATTTGATGGCCTTCGGTGGCGATGCGGCCAAGTACTTCCATGTGCTGGCATCAGGCAAGAAGCCCTCGCTTTTGCCGCAACTTGGGACCAGCTTTGCATCGCCCTATCTGCTGCGCAGCGCAGTCGGCATTCGCGCCATCCTAGGCACGGAGCTGACCCCGCTGGCGATCAAGGCGCTCTTGGTCCATGCCGCCGAGCCCCTGGAGCACGACAAGCTGGAGGTGGGTTGGGGCAAGGTGCCTGAAGACCTGATGAGCATCATCACCTGTCCGGAAGGGGTGGCGCGCGTGGTCTATCAAGGGGAACTGAAGCCCGGCAAATACCTGCGCGCCTCGCTACCGCTGCCGGCTGGCGGTCTCAACGGCAACATCCGCCTAAAGGCGACCTTTTGCTACGCCTCGCCGACCGATCCGCAGGACGCTGCCGCTTACACCCGCGCCGGGTTGGAGACGGTGTTCCGTCCCAACGACGAGAAGATCAAGGATGGCAAGGCCAACGCCGATACGAAAGGCTTCTTCGACATGAAGAAGTACGCGACCGAGGAAGAACGGCGTTCCGACATGGGCAAGTGGGAAACCGTGTTGCACGGCGCTAAAAGCATGCGTGGCACTAGTCTCAAGAATCCGGTCTTCGACATCCACTACAACGCACGTGAAGCAGGTGGTCGTGCCACGGGCGCTGAAAAGATTCGCTACGCGCTGATCATCACTGTTGAAGCGCCGAAGCATGTCGACCTCTACAACGAAATCTTGCGTGCCTACGCGAAAACGCTGGTGCCGATTCAGCCGCAGGTGTCGCTGCCGATCCGCGTCTAGCACCCAAGCCAGGCAACGTCGAAGCGCAATCACTCAGTAACTTGTGAGCTTGGAAGCCGGAGAAGAAAATGTCCCTGAACAACACGGAAATTCGATACTACGACAGCAACGTTCTGCGTTTGCCTGCCGACAAACGCAAGGAGTACCACGAGCAGGTAGACAGGCTCGTGACCGAACTCAGCAAGCGCCTGAAGGATCAGAGTGAGATCAAGATCACGAAGGTGGTCAAGGCTGGTTCGTTCGCGAAGTACACGATCTTACGCAAGACGTCAGAAGATCCGGTGGACGTCGACGTGGTGTTCTATATCTCCGGACGCAGCGTTGACAAGGAAACTCTCGCGAGCCTGAGTCAGCTGATCTACGACGCATTGATCAAGCTGTATCCGAACAAGGCCGTCGAAGACTTTGAAATCCAGCGCAAGGCCGCAACCGTGACCTTCGTTGGTTCGGGGCTGAGTGTGGACATCGTGCCGGTCATCGAAGACCCCGCGCGACCGGGCTACGGCTGGCAGTTCGACATTCACGACAACACCAAGGTTCAGACCTGCGCGCCTTGCCAGATCAAGTTCGTTCGCGATCGCAAGGATGTAGATGGCGACTTTCGAACCCTCGTTCGGCTTGCTAAGAAGTGGCGCAATCGAGTTGAGCTGAAGCCGCTGAAATCGTTCGCCATCGAGCTCATCATGGCGCATCTCCTGGCCAAGAATGGCAAGGACGGATCAATCGAGAAGCGCTTCCGCGATTTCCTGCTCTATATCGCGCAGTCAGGGCTCAAGGAGGTCATCACGTTCCCAGAGAACGGCAAGGTTTCTCCTGCGTTCGCCGATCCCGTGGTGATCCTCGATCCGGTTTGCAATACCAACAACGTGACCAGTCGCATCTCCGAAGACGAGCGCCTGGAAATCGCCGCGGCTGCCACGGAGGCTTGGGAGACAGCCAACTTTGCTTCGACCGAAGACGACATTGAGATCTGGAAGGAACTGTTTGGACCACGATTCAAAGTCAAGGAGGAAGCATGAGTCAAACCTATAGCGCCACTGAAACCTATTCCGTCGCCGATGTCGAAGTCGTCATGCGCCGCGTGACGGCGGATCTGGTGATGATTGCAAGCAGCTCTGGTGCCGTAACGGAGGACAAGGCGCGCGATTGGGGCCATGACATCGAAGCGCTGGCCAAGAATGGCTACTTGCGGATGGTTGACCTCACGCTGATGAGTAATGGAGTCGAGCAAAAGGCCACCCGCTTCGAGGTGAACACCGAGGCGGGCGACTTCACGATGAGCCGTCCTGGTGGGGTGCTGTGGCCGAAGGTGCCAAATCCCGACTTGCGAATTGTTCTGTACTACACCGCTGCGTACGACTCGGCGGCGAAAGAGAAGATGGGTGGCAAGCTGCGCATCGGTTGGGTGCCGACCAGTGCTGATACCAGCCACGCCACCCTGACATCCAGTGCTAGTCGTGATTACGCCAGCAATGGTTACGGCATGCAGCGAAGGGACTTCAGTTAATGAGCCAACAGAATATTTTCGACGGCAAGATTCCACTGCCGGACGTTCGCTTGGCGGCGCGTGAGAAGACGCTGCTGGGTTTCGACGCGCGCTATCAGAAAATTCACGATCAGTTGCGGCTCCTGCTCAACCTTGGCGAACTCGCGACATGGAGCAAGAAGCACCATCGTCAGAAGCTTGCAATCTGTGATTTGGTGGCCGAGCAGTATCCACTTGTGATCTTCCACGGGGATGTCGGTACCGGCAAGACAGCGACGGCCGAGTGCATCGCCAATCGCCTGGCGAAAGAATCACGCACCGAAGATTCCTTGTTGTTCAAGCTCAGCAACCGTGTGCGCGGCAGTGGCAAAGTCGGAGAAATGGGTACCTTGTTGACCCAAGCGTTCCATGAAGTCACGCAGTCGGCAGGCAAGACGCGTCGCGCTGTCCTTGTGATCGATGAAGGTGACTCACTTGCAGCGTCCCGCTCGCAAGAGCACAGCCACCATGAGGATAAGGTTGCGGTCAACACTTTGATCCAATGCGTAGATGACCTGCGGCATTTCGGGGGCAGGGTTGTCGTGTTCCTGTGCACAAATCGTCTGTCGGTGCTGGATGCCGCCCTGCAGCGCCGGGCCGCAGTCGTGGAAGAGTTCCAGCGCCCAAGTGACGAAGAGAGGCGCGCATTGTTCAAGATGGATCTGGACGGCCTCGCGCTTACCGAGCGCCAGATCGACGAACTCGTCGCGACCACCGGCGCGCACAGCAAACGCCCGGGGTGGACTTTCTCGGACATTCGAACCAGGCTTTATCCAGCCGCCATGGCGCAGGCGTTTCCCGACCATCCGCTGACCTTTAAACATCTCCACGACGCGGCAGCGGCACTGCGTCCATCACCTGTCATGGAGGACAAGTAATGGCGCGGTCATCTCTTTTTGGGCGTCGTATCCATATCACCGGCAGCATTGCGGCCGACGCCTCAGTGGCGACCACGGAGGAAGTAGCCCGTGCACGTGAGGTTGTGGAAGTGCTGGTCAAAGATCTGCTTCGCAAGGGGGCCAGCTTCGTTGTCCCGGTGGATGCCGAGAAGACGCGATCGGATGGCTTGCCCATCTGCTTCGACTGGCTGATCTGGGACACGATTCAAAAGAATCTGCACACACGTCCTGAGGGTGCTCCAAATCCATTGGTGGTCGCGGTCAAGCACCACAAGAACGAAGATCAGATTCCCGACCAGTTCGCCGGGGTCTGGGGTGCGCTGCGGGGTTCGGCACTGGTCCAGATCGAAAGCGCTGCGCACTGGAACATGAACAGCAAGCGGATGGAAGCGCAGGCGCGGCACGGCGACATCCTCATCGCACTTGGCGGTGGAGAAGGGGTGCTGTTCCTGGCCAATCTCTACCACGACGCCGGCAAGCCCGTGATCCCGTTAAACCTGAAGCTGGGACCAGCGAACGCCGGTGCGCTTCGGTTGTTTGAGTACGGCCTCACCGGCAGCAATGCGCAGCGCCTGTTTCAGACGGAAGGTGGCACGTCTGCGCATAGTTGGCTCAATCGCATCGAGATTCCTGCGAGGAAAGGTGTAGCAGATGGTGTGCGTGATCTGTTGGACTTGTTGGAGGCTCTGGTTCCGCCCAAGGCATTCGTCGTGCGGCTGCTGAATCCGACACACGCCGACTACAAAGATGTTCAGGAATTCTTCGACACTGTTGTGCAGCCGGTTATGGAGGGCGAGTTGGGGTACAAGCTGACGGTCGTTGACGGCAATCAAGCGTACGACCATGCCCGTATCGATCAGGAGATCTTCACGAAGCTGCATCGCAGTCGCGTCGTCCTTGCTGACATCACCGGCCTACGTCCCAATTGCTTTTTGGAGCTGGGCTATGCGCTGGGCCGAGGGCTGCCGACCATGGTGCTGGCGAAGGCTGGAACGGAACATCCTTTCGACATCTATTCGCTATCGGGGCACCACTGGAAGACAACTGGTAGTGCGGAGGACCGGCGTCGCGAATTTCGTACGCATTGGAATGCTATCAAGAGCCGTCCACCCCTCGTGCCCACGGAGCCCCTTATCCCATGAAAAGCAATCGCGAAGTCTTTTTGTCGGTCGACGTTGAAACGTCAGGGCCCATCCCGGGCGAGTTTAGTCTCCTCACGATTGGCGCCTGCGATGTCTTTGACCCGCAGCAGACGTTCTCATGCGAGCTGAAGCCGACCACGCGCAACGCCGATCCAAAAGCATTGGAAGTCACGGGCCTGTCTTTGGACAGACTGGAGCGCGATGGACTTGATCCTGCGGTGGGCATGCAGAAGTTCAGAGACTGGGTGATCAGCACCGCAGGACCTGATGCCACGCCGGTCTTTGTTGGATTCAATGCACCGTTCGACTGGTCTTTCGTAAACTACTACTTCCATCGCTACTTGGGCGAGAACCCCTTCGGGTTTGCCGCGCTTGACATCAAATCGATGTACATGGGAGCTGCGCGTAGCAGTTGGGCGCAAACGCGATCCAGTCAAATTGCTGCCGCGCTGAATCCTACGCTGAAGGGGGATCACGACGCTCTCCACGATGCACAGTATCAAGCCGAACTGTTTCGGCTGATTCAACAACGGAAGTAGCGCGTGCTCTCGCTTTCAAGCGCCCTGCGGTGGCTTCTGAAGAAGAAGTAGCGAAGTGCCATCTGGAGTCGTGAATCTGCCTATCTCACCGAACTCGCCTGAGCACCGTACGTAGCAGTGGCGGGGGAGGGCGCGGGCATGCCGTTGACGGATGCGCCTGTTGGTCAGCTTAGCCGTGAGGGAGCCACCCGAGTTCCCGTTCGATCGCTTGCCTGTAGAGCGTGTCTATCTGGGTCGGGGCTTGGCGGACATATCGCTCTGCAGGTGCGCGATTGGTGCCATCCAGAGCCCGTAGGAACGCTATGACTTCGGCTTCGCTGGGCATCACCTGCTGACCATTGAACTTGCAGGGTAGGTTTGTCCAGACGACGCCGGCTAGACCGATGGCCGATCCCCAGGTTGTGATCGTGTCGGCTTCCAGTCCATGCGTGTGGCCACTGGCACAATCGGCAAAGCCGATATCGGTTTCCCAGTTCTTAGGAATGCCTTCGCGTGCGGCCAGGCACCTTCGTGCGGCTGTGAGGTCAGGTACATCAAGCAAGATCCAGTAGGTCCTAACACGCGCGCTCTCGGGACAGACGACCAGCGTAATCTTGTCGCCTCGCTGATTCTTCTTCGCGCCTGACTCGCGCGCAAACTCGATCGGCAGTGAGGGCCCGTCGTTGTGCCAGCTTCCACGGCAGGGTAAGTCGCGGGGATCCCAGACGAGGGAACCCCATCCGAGGCAGGCAATCGCGTTGGCGGTTAAATCTGTCATGCTTTGATCTCTGTCTTATCGCGAAGCTTCAGTGGCCCGGTGTCGCCCGCCGTCGATGCAGGCTGGACGGAGCCGTGGCACCGATCCCGACATGATGCCTTGGGAACGGGTTCGTCTTTAGGTATCCTTCTACCTGATTGATGATGGCGCCGAAAACGTCGCTCCCTCAAGAATCGCTCCATCTCCCGCGCCAGCAAAAGATCTGCGCTTCTGACGGTAAAGGCGACGGTAAAGACCCATGTCGATCACAGCCAAGTCCTTTAACCATGCGGGTTTGGACGGCCTGTTGATGATGGAGTGGGAGTGAATTTAGGTCTTTCGAGGACTATCGCCAGCTATCGAAAAGCTGTCGCAACGCGTTGAATCTGGAATAAATTCGTTGCGGTGCTTGTCGGTGACTGTTGCTGACCAGCAGAGAAGGTTGGCGGTAGAGCTGACTGTAAAAATCGCGGCGAGATTAAGATACTCTCATTCACTACTCAGACTTTTACCGTCTTTGACGGTAAAAGTCTTCCCGGGAAAGCTTGTTTTATGGGGCTTTCCAGGCAACAGCAGGTCTCCAGATCCCTGGCGGGTGGGATCCGGTGGCCATTGGCACAATCTGCTGCGGCGAGTTGCGGCGAACTTGGTGCAGTTGCAAGCTCGATGGTGATGCCTCCGAGAATGGCTTCGGAAATGCAAGAGATGAAAAATTAAGCCACAGTGCGGAAGCTACGATGCCAGAAACGATCCTGACTGCAGCGACTCCAGCCGAACTTCAAATCAAACTTGGCCAACTTGATACAGCGGTGCCTCCGAGGTCAGAGGGGCGGCGTACTGACCACGTGGAACGCTATTGCGTCGTTCACTTACTTGCCACAATCCCGCCAGAACATCTTTCGTTTCCGCTGACCCTTGTCCATTCCGACAGGCCTGACTTCGTCCTGACCATGCCGGCGGACAACGTAGGAATCGAACATACTGAAGCAGTACCGGAGAACGTTGCACAGTCGATGTTCCTGCGAGAGAAAGGTCTCGGGTCTGCCATCTACTTCACTCCCCGAGCATTGCCGGGGGAGCCTCGGAAGACCTTTGGCGAACTTCGTGATGAGATCCTATCTCACGATCTCGACGACTCGGGTCAGGGCTGGGAAGGAGACTCGGCGGAACGCGAATGGGCTGCGGCAATGGCGTACTTTGTCAAAGAGAAGATGCGAAAGGCTGGCGCTCCTGGCTTCGTCCGGTATCCAGCGAATTGGCTCATGGTTTACGACAACTGGCCATTGCCGGCAATCGACGCTTCTCAGGCGGCCGGCTACCTAGCTCCGCTCCTGTGGGAGGCGGGCGCGTTTGCGATATTTGACGTTGTCTTTGTCCTTGATGACTCACGAATTTGGCAGTTTCCCGGCCCGCTGGTGTATTCGCTGGTCAAACCGATCTAGAGCAACCGATCAGCCGGCATCGGCCGCCCAGTCTGCTGTCCAGCGGTCACACGCGACATTCCTCGCGCGGGGCACGGGCCCTCTGCGGAGAGTTCTCGGAATGCGCCGCTGAAGAGGTCTTGCCAGCTCGTCTGAAGCTAGGGGCTGTACCCTTTGCCTCGACCTGCACGGACCAAGGATGCATGCAGGCTGACGATCTTCTCGGCACGCGCGTGCAAGCCCTCCACCGTACGGCAGAACTGCTCTGGCTTCTCAAACTCCCAATCGGCAGGAACGCTATTCCATCCAAGGTTGCGCGTTGGGAAGGTTTGCAGTCCTATCAGATGGAGGTAGCCGTCTACTTCGCTCCAAAGATCCTTTCTTATTGCCTCAAGCTCAGGTGAAATGAACTCCCACTCGGGAGTGTTGCCTTTGTCGCGAAAATCGCCCAGCGGGTTCAGCTTTGCTGTTTCGAAAGAGAATCCAGCCATGTTCGTCCGATCCAAAAATCCGATGACTCCATCTGAGTGGAGTAGTTTCGTTATTTCTCTCCACAGCGCTTGGTCATGCTTCCGCGTTGGATCATCGCCAGCCCTGAACTGAGGGTAATGCTTGAAAAATACGGATTCATCCTTGGCGAGATCCTGGCATAGGTCGTCCCAGAACAGAATGTCCACCTTGAACTTACCTTCGCGCCCACGCGATTGAGAAATGTCCCTCACATCCTTCTGAAGTGGCGCATCTCTGGGTGCCGTAGTTGCAATGTAGAGCCGATCCAGTTTGGGAACGAAACTCTCGGCCTTCTCAATCTCCGACTCAACAACGGTCAGCGTGATCCCCATGACTGTGTTCTTGCACTGCACGCCAATATGTCGATCGTCGTCGTCGTGCCCCCAGATGTCCACGCCGTCTTGCGCCTGCCCCTGTCGCCCGTGCCGGAAGAAATCCGTCGAGTTCCAGCGTAGTTTGGCAGCGGCGAGTGAGATGTCCTCAAGCTCATCCCAGGATTTGGGCGGAGGCACAATGGATGACGAAATAGTGGGCATACGGCGAAGTGGTTTGACCAACTTCCATTCTAGCAGTACCCGACTTCTCAGCGGCTTTGTCTAATACACCCGATCATCGGGGGCAGTGGGAAAGGTCCTGTGATGTTCTGCAGTGAAGCGTCCTTCAGCGGCTCTGGCCAGAGGCGAACGTAGGGCATTACGCAAGCCCGTTTCGGGTATCGATCTTTTCCCTGATTGCCTGTCGGCCCGGCGGCTAGTACCGATCTATCACATTTCAGAATGGTTGAAATTGGGATCGCAGAACTCTGGCTGTAGCCCTCGTGCTAAATGTGAGGTCAACCACGCTCCGCGCAGCTCGGGCAGGAGATGACCCGGCGCAACATGAACGTGCAGCCAACCCTGACCGCGCGGCCAGGCTTGCCGGTGCGGATCATAGTTGCTCGTGACCTGGTGCTGCGGCCCTATCAGCCGCTGATCCTTCAGCGAGGAGCGCTGCGATGAGCGCCGGCAAGAAACTGCGGCTCGGGCCGCTGCCCAGACCGGAATCCACGCGGCTGACCTTCGTCTGCCCCGGTACCCTGAAGGCCGACCTCGATCGGTACGCTGCGCTACATGCGCAGACCTACGGCGAGGCGGTCGACGCGGTGGCGCTTATTCCGCTGATGCTGGGGGCGTTCATGGCGAGGCTCAGGCGCCGGAATCTGCAGGCGTCCCTTCAGCGGTGAGGGATCATTGCGGCCGCTTCTAGGAATCTCCAACGCTGCTTGAAGGTGTCGTCTTTCTGGCCCCAGAGCGGAGAGCGACTAGAGCATGGCCTTGGTTTGGTGCCAATAGGTGGCGTGCCTGATTGTGGGGCTTAGTGCGTCGAGTTCCTCGGTCGTCAAAGATGCAGCAAACACACTAAGCCGGATCTTCGCATTCTCCCGCCGCATGTGAAACTCACGGCAAAAGGCGCGCAAGGCGCTCAATGCGTTAAGTGGTCATTCCCAGGGCTCGGAGCTCTCTTGCAGCTTGCCTAGTAGCAGTGGTGGGCCACACTAGTTTAATGGCTCCGCTATCCTGACATTGATGCCCTGGAGAAGAAAAAGCGCAGAAGCATTCCCGGGTAGCCCTAATTCGGGTCGCGCCGCTTTCGCTTCTCGTCAAGGCTATAGAGTGGCATTGATCCGATGAATTGATTGGGGTTCGCGATTCGCTTATCCCGCTCTTCGACACCGATCGCTAATGAGACATAAAGCAGCGCGGACCGCGCCATCTGCATGACTCGGATCGCCTTGGCCTCCAGCTCGTCGCTCCCGATCGCAATGCCCACCCCGCCGTTGTTCGCCGCACCAATCAGGAAGGGCTCGGCCCAGCCTTCGTTGACGCGAAGGTAGGCGTGTTCCAGTGCGTTGCGAATGCGATGAAGTTCCCGCGCGTCGGCTGCAGTGGTCTGCTTTAGCTGGTCATCGAACAGCTCTTTCGAGAGCCAGAACAAACCGCGCAACGGAGGGTTCGGGCGTTGTTCTAACTGGGGAAGCAAGACCTTCTTACCTTCAATCATCCAGACGCTCCTGAAGCTGATCTTGGTCGGATCCTTTTCCAGCTTCCAGTAGCAATCCACCAGAAAGGCGACCTTGTCGAGCATCGAATAGGCGATGCGGAAAGCTGTCCTCACTCGCTCGCTCGCCAACGAATACAACGGATAGTCGAGTGTGTCGGTGAGCGTGACCCCGCGATCGGAGAAATGAACCTGAGTGCTGCTTATTCCTTCGAACAGCATGAAGCGGGCGGAGACGTACTCCTGCTTCATCTGGCTGAAGAAACCAACGATGGGTGGTGGTAGGTGGCCATTGGGGCGCTCATCGTTCCCTTCGACGATGGCCGGCAGCATGAACTCGTCGGTAGCCGCTGCAAGGTAGGCTCCGAGGTCGTTCAGGGGGTTCAAAAAGAGGCGGTGCTCCAGGCACCAGTGGCGGTAGGCCCGTTCGATCTTCGAGCGACCCTCGCGGCCGTGGTCGAGGTTTTGCACCGCCCGGACCGCGTCAGTATCGACGGCAGCAGCGAGCTGTGCGGCATGGTTCGTGAAGTGGGCTCTTGCGCCTTCCAGGTCTGCAGACTCATAGAATGCGTCTTCGGCAACCGCGGAACGAAGGCTATCGAAGGCATGCAAAGCCAGGATCGCGCGCTCGCGATCGGGCGGCGTCATGCCGGCATAGTGTCGGAGCCCACTACCGCGGTTGCCTCGGGCCATCGCAAAGCTAGGGATGATCTTGAGAGCAGCATCCCAAACAGCGATCGCCTCGATCGTGCGACCGACCGTATTGAGGAGGTTGGCCTGGTTGGTGAGGATCTGGCATCGACGAACCTTGTCGAGGCTCGCGAAACCCGGATGATTCGCGGCACGCGACAGCGCAAGCAGTTCCTCTTGCCGCTCCGGCGCTTCCCAAGACCAAGACCGCCGGACGTTGGCGATGCTCGACATTGCGGCCCACGCATTGGCCCGGAAATACTCGATCACCGCGCCATCGGAGTCCGTGAGGTCGCGTTGGGACAACATGTCGAGAAGAGTCAGCGCACGTCTGATGCCACGTTCGAACGAAGCCTCAAAGCTTGCATCGAT
Source organism: Stenotrophomonas sp. 3diitr2024 (assembly GCF_042136455.1). NCBI lineage: Bacteria > Pseudomonadati > Pseudomonadota > Gammaproteobacteria > Lysobacterales > Lysobacteraceae > Stenotrophomonas > Stenotrophomonas sp. 3diitr2024. The sequence goes on along the minus strand of NZ_JBHHMJ010000397.1, from coordinate 16,515 downwards.
CAGCAGGGCAATATGTTCCAGTGCCTCGGCATCACTCATTCTCGTGATACTGCGTTCGCACTGTTTTTTCAGATATTCGAGGTCAGGGGTAGTCATCGTTTCGTACAGTGAGGGCCGGCGGACCAGGCGGTGCCAAGGCTATGGCTGCCTTAGGGCACCTGCTGGCAGGTGCAGGTCATAGGCGTTGCGGCGGAGCGGCATGGTCGTGACGAGGCGGATTGGTCGCTGCATGTCGTTTCAGCGGCTAAGGGTAACGTGGCTTTGCTTGGAGCCGCAGTTCCAGAAGTCCAAAGCTGCTCCGCGTACGGGCAACGTATGTCGGCGACCGATTCTGAATGGAGTGGTCCCTTTGGGTACTGGCGGCCGCTGTTTAGATGGCTCCCAAAAGCGACGCGGCAAAGCCCCCAACCGGCTGCGCGCATCGCGCTGGCCGCCCTCAACGGCGAGAGCGCCTTGATAGGGTGAAGGAAACAGCAGGACCGCCCACACCCGCCCACCGCACGGACTCTGCTTTCGGGCAAGCGGAGCGCGCGGAACCGAGAGGGCCGCAGGCGTCAGGGGGCAACGCCGAATGGCACCGACTCGGAGCGAGGCGCGGGACGCAGCCCGCGAACCCGTCGGCGCAGCGCCGGGACGTCTGGTCGTCACGACCGCCTATTAAGTGTCTGCGATTGGAGGGGAGGGGATGGCAATACTGTTCTGGCCGGGGCAACACGCGGGGCTCTTCCACACCGGATGAATGGCAAGCCGTGAACGCGCGCGGTAATGAATGTCGGCATTGCGCGCTCGCTGGCGAAGCCGGTCCAGATCCGGTAACGGGGCCGAGCAGCTCTCACTGGCCGGAAGCCCGTAGGTGGTGGTCCATTGTCGTAGCTTCCGTTCATTGAGAGGGCGCCCCGTATAGGGGTGGCAATCGGCTGCTCCGCGTTCGCTCCTCGACACCGTTGACGCCTTGGAAGCCCTGTCGTAACACTGAGCCAATGACGCGCTGTCGCCAGCGTTCCGTACTGTGATTAACCAGGAGGGGGGATGAATTCGACTTCACGGGATTCAGGTCGAGGCCAAGCCTTTGCAAAGGGGATTAGGGCACATGCGCTAGGAGGAGTGTTATGGGGTCTGTTCGGCATCAGCGCGCTGCTGATGTTCAAAGCTAGCGAAGAGCCACTGATAGGTCCGTTGCAGGATACTTGGGTCGAGACTGCCTTGACATTGTTTCCTGATTGGAAATCAGATCATATTCAACGTGGCGGTCGGGGTTCTCGTCAGTCAGGCGATGTATGTGCTCGTGGTTTGGCTGCCAGGACATGCAAATCGAAAACGGGTCCGAAAGAACCTTCAGCACCACTACGCTTTGTTTAAAGAGCAGTGCATTTATCAATTGCTATTCGCGAGCGAAGGGGGCGCTGATTCGGAGGTGGTTGAAAATCTTGCCGACATCAGGAAATTTCGCGACTACTTCAATGCCGCCGCGCCATCCGGTGGAGAGAAGTGGTACGGCGTCATGAATGGTTTGGAGGCACAATATGTCAGCGCCATCGTCGTAGAGCTGGGAATCCTGGCTGAGGAACTGAAATACACCCTCGCTGCGGTCGATGTTGACGATGAAGAAGTCTATGCTTTTCTCAAGAGATTGAACCGGGCGATTGTAGTCCTTCGAGATGGCTCGGAAAACTCGGACATCAAGTACCTGGCCAACTTCCTTTGGGAATTGTTTGCCGGTTGGTCCATGGTCACTGGCTACCAGGATAGGGATTTTGTGTTGGATCGGCTCGAGAGGATATGAATCGATCTTTCGCTGCGGAGAGTCCGTTAGATGGCGTTTACTCCCGCCTTCACTCGCGATGGGGGCCTCCATGCGGCGACCGGCTCCTTCGCCATGATTGCGGCAGCTGGTTAACCGGGCTGGGTCGTTGTCGGTGTTTCCTCTCATAAATCCATATGGAGGCGAATCGTGAGTGAATGGTCGGAAATGCCACAGGAACTGATTGCAGTTGCCTGCAGTCGTTGCTTCAAGAACCGCGGGCTGATACTCGACGCCATGCAATACGGCAGGGTGGAGGTAGGAGCATGTCCCAATTGCGGCCGGCAGGATGGCATCAAACTGGGCAGAGCGCCCCTGGCATACTTGGCCGAACGCTTCTTTGTCGACGGATCCTTCCACAAGTGTGAATTTGGCGGAGCTCCTGCCATCCAGTTGAACGAACATCAGAAGACCAGTATCGAGGTTGATGCTGTGCTGATGGATGACATTGGAGTTTTCGAGCGAGTTTTGGGAGTGGGGTTCTTTGATTACGGGCCTCGGCTATGGATGATCGGCGAGGTTCAGCCACTGAAAGCTCTCTTGGATGAAGGGAAGCGTGCAGCCGTCATTGAGCGGATCCTCGCCGAGTACCCAGCAAGGACGGTCGGGATGGGTGAGACCTTCTATCGGGTGCGGAAGAGTCCGGGGTTAGTGACCAATCCCCTTGAATACGACACCCCGCCCCCGAACGTCCCACAGGATGGACGACTGAGTTCAGGCGAGCTGCCCGTCATGTACGCCTCTCCTTTGATCGACCTGTGCGTGCACGAGTGCCGTTACACGATCGAGGACGATTTGTTCGTCGCCTCCCTTAATCCACGGCGGGAACTGCGCCTCCTCGATCTAACGGTGGTTCTGGACGAGGAGGTGACAGAGTTCGATAGCCTCGACATGGCGGTCCATATGCTGTTCCTTGGAGGCAGGGAAGCCTACGGCACAGCGCGGGTGATAGCGCGCGCGGCCAGGGACAACGGCTTCGATGGACTGGTGTACCCCTCCTACTTCAGTAGCCACTACCACGGTGAACGACCGTTTCAGACCGTCTACGGAATCACCCGGCGCCGTTTCGGTGGCGCCAAGGCTCATGAGCAGTCATTGAGCGTTCCTAATCTGGCGCTATTTGGCTATCCCATCGCAGAGGGAATGGTGGAGGTCGACAGCATCAATCGGCTGGTGATCAACCGCGTGGCCTATGAATTTCATCATGGACCGGCAATCGCCTAGTCTCAATTGGAGAGTGACGGGCACAATGATCTATTGGGCCTTGGAGCAAGTTGGCCGGGCAATTAGAGACCAATGACGTGAGACGATTTGACCAGAAGGAATTCCGTGCCATCGCTTGGGCTGCCAAGCCGGACAAAGCCGCTTGGCTGCTGGATGCCGAGGGCGCCATTGAGTTCCTGAAGAGCAACGCGACTTGCGAGGAACTGGTGATCTACGCCAGCGCCGGCGCGGTGCTGATCCATGGGGTCTTGGCCCCGACGGCGCAGGTTACTCCGGCAGATCAGACCGACCTGCTCGGCGCGCACGTGATGTCAGACGACAGTTGGTGCATACAGAAGTCATGGGGTGGAGGGCAGGGACATAGGATCTACCTCGAACCGCCACTGACGCATCCGGGATGCAAGTCGCTGGTCGGAGGCGAGAAGCTGATCTTCCGCCGCTCGTTCACAGGTGTGGATACCGGCCCAGCACCTATCGAACTGAGCCAGAAGCTGGTGCACAGCTTAGAACTATACTGGGTGCCCGAGCGTAGCGCTTACTCGCGCCTCGATAGCAAGGGAGATATTGAAGACGTAATCAGGGTGATCTGGCTCAAAGCCCCCGAATCGGAAACCGGCGCGGTCGTTGTGACGATCCTGATCAAGGAACTGGCGACCTACATGGCGTTGTCGGACCTGTCGCTGGTCATCAAGTTCGATTTCACTCGATTCGAGCCCGATAACTTCGCTGGATGGGCGCAGGATCGCCAATCGAGCCGCAAGCTGGGCCCCGATCTGTTTTACAACGCCGGCCGCTCGACAAATGCGAGCTATGCCAACGGTTGCATGATCCTGAGAGCGGCCGTCACTGTGGATGAATTGATTCAGCAGTGGAAAGAGGAAGAGGACCCGACGAGGAAGCAGTATGCGACGTTCAAGATCCAGGACTGGAAGAATCAGCGCAGTGTCGAGACCTCCTGCGCGCCAGAGTTCTTGTCCAACTACTTCACTCAGTCCGATAAGCCCTATGAAATCTCACCCGTCTTCTTCCGATCCGATGTACTGGCTCGTTTCAAGAACGATCCGGAGAAGTACGACTTGACCGACCGGACCATCAGCTGTCGCAACGCTTGGTACCTCAAAACGTACGACATCAACGAAGCAGGCCAAGTGCACACTTATATCGGCTATCTGGCTGACTTGCCTTACGAAGAGCAATTGTACTGGCAGTCCTTCAACGAGTGGCCCAAGGCGCCAATTTCCAAGCGGGCGTTCGAAAACGATTTCCAAGGCCAGTTCAGTAGTGAATACGACCCGCTGCAGATGATCAAGTATAAGATCCGGCAACTCGACGAGGCGCCGCCACCGTGGTGGAAGCCGCGCGGAAGCGACCTTTTGGATGCGGCTCGGTATCCCGCGACCGACTCGGTATCGGAGTGGGGAGATGAGATCCTCGCGCTAGACCAGCTTCTGGTGGAGGGCTTCCTGCAAAGGCCGCTGCAGAAGCTTGCTGCCGAAGCTGGACGCATGATCGACAAACAATGGCAATCCCTGCGACTGTTGCAGGACTATCTGGAAGCCCAAGGCTGTAACGCAGAGGAGGCGAAGGTGGTGATGGAGCCTCTTGTCCGGTTGCACAAGCTGCGTAGCGTTCTGAAGGGCCATGGGGCGCCATCCGAGCGCACGGCCGCGTCCAAACAGGCGCGTACTGAACATGGCACGTTGCGTGCGCACTTCACAGCGCTGGCAGGGGAATGCGATGCAACCTTCATAAGGATCCTCACCACCTTCGGTGTCGCGATCAAGCTCGATTGACTACCAGGCCGCTGGATCGGTACGGTGCCTGCCTTTGGGCGAAGTCAGGCGATAATGTCCCGGTCAACCGACCGGCCAGTCGCTCGGGAGTTGGCGCCTGCAAAGGATCAGTATGTTGTGTGCGCACACGGTCAGCGGAGTTGAGGGCTGGGCCTATGTTTGCGCGAGCTGTCGTTGCATAATAGTTCCGAAGTGCGAGTTTTTGTATCTGCTTTGGTCTAGTGGTGTAGGAAGTAATTGATTTCTTGAGCCTGTGGGCGTCCTGCTTCGGGATGTCCTCCTCTTACCTAAGGGATTGCAAGGAGTGTCTTGTGCCAAGAATTACGCTCACAGATCTTATTGAGGTGGTGACGAAGGCGGGAAGCCCAAAGGCAACTAAAGTCAGCCAGCTAAAGAACAGGCAGGCATATGACCCGGCTACTGATTTCTATAAGGCTCTCCGGGAGGGGTTGGTTTCGATACATAAGAAGCATGGCGTAAAAGCGGATTTGTCTGGGTTGACGAAGATGCTCTTGGATCCAAAGAAGTTGGCAAACTATCCACCCATGGTTGCGGGGTATAAGAAATGGTGGGGGCAAAAGAAGCTTGATTGGTTTTTGCCTCCCAGTGAAATATACAGCCATTCGGGGATTGACGTGGCCGTAAGTCCAGAGCTTGGTTTAAGGATCAACGGCGATCCACACGTCATAAAGCTCTACTTGAAGACCGATGCTCTGACTAAAACAAAGGCAGATCTCATTGTTACGCTTATGAATCATGTTCTAGGCCCGGTTCAGCCTGCGGGTGTAAGCTTCAGTGTTCTTGATGTCCGAAATAGTAAGTTGTTTACCTATTCGGCAACGGGGAAGAACTTCAAGCCGATGGTGGATGCGGAGCTTTCATATGTCGCCTCTCTGTGGCCCCACGTCTAAATCCTATGCTAGGGTGCGAACAGTATTTGATAAGGTTTAGGCTTCTGCTTGATGTGGTTTGGATCAAAGTCACTCCGGCCTAACCTCCCGACAAGCCCACTCAACCAGCCCGCGGCAAGCCAGGAACAACCCATCCACAACCCCCTCATCCAGATGCCGTTCCGGGTCCGCTGCCACCCGGCAGCGGTCTGCCGCGTGCAGCACCTCCAACACCGTCAGCGCTCCCACCATCGCGCGCTCGCTCCTGGCCAGACTCACGCGGCGGCCTGGCGAGACATCGGTTTCTGGCCAGGGATGCCCATCTGCACCCTCGCACCCCCGCATGCGCTTGAGGATGCCGAGTAGGTAGTTCAGGTCGGGCAGGGAAGCGTCGTCGTTAATGGGCTCAACAACGGTATAAGCGGAGAGGATGTCGGATTCGTTCATGGCGTCGGTTTCCTTGGCTGTGCTTAACAGCGTCACCGCGTGAGCGGGTGGCGGACGGTGCGGGTTGCAAACCGGGACGCAGAGAAGTGACCGGCGGGCCCGAAGGCCCCCACGCACCGTCCGCCATATAGGCCGACGGATTGCCAGCCGGCACCGCCTCAAGGACGGTGCCGACTGGCAAGCGTTTTCACTCTACGTCTCGGGTTTGCACGCCCGGCCACCCGTTGTCGGTGGCGCGTCATGGTGTCTACACCGCCGCTGCGAACGCCAATAGAAGATGGCGAACAGGAAGCGGAATTCGAGAGCGAGGAACTATTGTGGCACGCACCGTTCGTGCAGCACGCGACACCGCCAGACGTATTCGCGCAGCTGCTCTGTTGATTGTGATTCGGAATGACGCAATCGCCTGCGCTACAAGCGAGTAGCGCGACGGCCTTCTTTGCAACAGTTCTTAGTTCGCCTCAGCAGGCAACAGCGCAAAATCAGCCGCACGCCCCGAAAACCGGTTCAAACGCGACACCGCCAGCAAGCCTCGCAGCCTCAACCACCGCCATCCCCAACCACCGCCGCATTCCCCACCAGCAACTCAATCATCGCCCGCGCCGCCGCCGACTGCCGCCGATGCGGCGCATAGATCACCGAGAACGGCCGCGACCGCCCACGCAGCTGCGGCAGCACTTCCACCAGCTGCCCACGCTGCAACCGCTCTTGCACGATGAACGCATAGCTCTGGCAGATGCCGATGCCCTGTTCGGCCAGCGACACCACGCCCAGTACATCGTCGGAGGTCTCGATGGACGAGCGCGGCAGCCAGTCCACGTCGCGCCCGTCGTCGCGGAAGATCCACGGGGCCAGCCGCCCGGTGCGCGGCATCACGAAGGGCAGGCACAGGTGCTGCTGCAGGTCGTCCAGCGTCTGCGGCGTGCCACGGCGTTGCAGGTAGTCCGGTGCGGCCACCAGCAGCAGCGGGGCATCCTCCAGCTTTCGCCCCACGAGCCCGCTGTCCGGCAGCTGGCCCAGGCGGATGGCCAGGTCGAAGCCTTCGGCCACCAGGTCCACGTTGCGGTTGGTGATGTTCAGTTCCACCTGCACCTGCGGATACTGCTGCGCAAACCGCGCCAGCACGGGCGGCAGCCGGTAGTGGCCATAGGTGGTGGGCACGCTCAGGCGCACGCGGCCGGCCAGCGCACCGTCCTGGGCCAGTACGTCGCGCTCGGCGTCGTCCAGCAGCCCGAAGGCGGTGCGCACCTGTTCCAGATAGAGCCGCCCGGCGTCGGTCAGGCCCACGCGGCGGGTGGTCCGCTGCAGCAGCTGCCGGCCCAGTCGCGCTTCCAGACGGGTGACCGCGCGGCTTAGCACCGACGGCGTGGTGGACAGCGCCACCGCGCCGGCCGTGAACGAGCCGTGCTCGACCACCGCCAGGAACACCTCCACATCGCCCAGGTAGTCGAACTTGCGGCTCATTTGGCTCTCCGGGGAACAGATGTTTTGCGATGGGGCTAATTTATCGCCGCTGGGGCGATGAATAAAGTGGCCGCCATTCCCCGATAGGAGCTCTCCATGAACCTGAAGATCCGGCTGGCCGCAGCGCTGGCCCTGACCCTGGCTGCCAGCGGCGCGCATGCCGCCAACGTGCTGGTGGTGCTGTCCGACGAAAACCACCTGGACCTGAAGGACGGCAAGGTGCTGTCCACCGGCTTCTATCTCAACGAGCTGATGCAGCCGGTCAAGCTGCTGCTGGACGCGGGCCACCAGGTGACCTTCGCCACGCCGCAGGGGCGGGCGCCGACGGTGGATGCGTCCTCGGTGACGCCGGCGTACTTCGGCAACGACGCCGCGCAGCTGACGCTGCACAAGGATCTGCTGGAGAAACTGGCGCTGACCTCGCCGACCGCCTCGCCGGTGGTCAGCCTGGCGCGCGTGGAGCAGCAGGGCTACGCGCGGTTCGATGCGGTCTACATTCCCGGTGGCCACGCGCCGATGCAGGACCTGCTGAAGAGCCCGGCACTGGGTCGGCTGCTGGCCGACTTCCACCAGCGCAACAAGACCACCGCGCTGGTCTGCCACGGGCCGATCGCGCTGCTGTCCACGCTGCCGGATGCGGGTGGTTTCGTGGCAAAGCTGGAGGCGGGTGCGACGCCGGCCACGCCGAAGTGGATCTACAGCGGCTACCAGATGACGGTGATCAGCAACCAGGAAGAAGAGCAGGCCAAGCCGTTGCTGGGTGGCGGTGAGATGAAGTTCTACCCGCAGACGGCGTTGCAGCGGGCGGGGGCGACGTTCAGTAGCAACACCACGCCGTGGACCGGGCATGTGGTGGTGGACCGCGAGCTGATTACCGGGCAGAACCCGGCGTCGGCGTTGGAGGTGGGGCAGCGGTTGGTGGAGCGGTTGAAGTAGGGCGGGGCTGGGCAGCAGGTTGCCAGCCCTGGGCCGAGGGGCCAGCGCCTCGGCCTGTCTATGGAAGTGCCAACGTGGTCGGAAGAGAGGGCATCAGCCCTTCGCGAGCGCTGCCCCTGACAGATCTTCAATCTGGGACAGCGCGTGACGCGTCGCGGTCCAATCGCCGGCGTGCCGGATCGCTACGCCTCCGGCCGCTGTCCAGGCATCACAGTTCGTTTCGAAATCGTCGATCAGAACATCGCCTGGCTGGTGCATGAAAAGAGGCTTGTGCCTGCCGCCGAGCACAGGCAACACCAGGCAGGTTGCTGACAGGTGTTCGCGTACCCACTGCCGCTTCTGCATGGCAGCGAGTGGATAGTTCGATTTCGGGCAGGCCGTGAGAATCACCGGGTTCAAGTGGTGGATGCTGTGGAAGAACTCCACTGCACCGTGCATCGGCGGAAGGTCGCGGAAGAATGACGGGTGGCCGTTGATGTGCCCCCACATTTCATCGTCGGCAAGCACACGATGGTCCAGGCCAAACAGGGCGGGAAATGCCGCGTCGAAGTCGGCCATTACGCCATCAAGATCTACATAGATGGTGCGTCTGGATGCACTCGATCCACCGGTGTGCTGGTTCGCGAGCGGGTCCATCATCGGTATTGACTTCGCATCATCAGCGTTCATTTACGCGCTCTCCTTTCAAGAGTGGGCTTTCTTCTTCATCGGTTCCCCAGTAGCGGGGCAAAGTGTTTGGCGATTGCGACAGACGTGGCAGCAATCGCGATGCCGACTGCGCCGGCACGGCTGAAGGGGCCGGCGACCCACGGATGCCGTAATCGGCATGCTGGAAATACGGCTTATGTCGCGGCGCTTCTTCAAAGGCCTGCCCGGGTGGCTGACCTGGCCCTTGGGCAAGGTGCACGGCCCGCAGCTGCTGGCTCATTCCGCCAACCAAGGAGCAATCTGGCGCGCTGGTGGTTGGATAATCCCCAAGCGCTACGGACAGGCCGAACGGGGATATACCTGTTGCGCTCGTTCCAGACTGATCCAGGAACGTCACTGAACATGGATGTCCAGGCGCACTCAATATATCACGCCGACCAGCGCCAGCGGCTTGAACCCGCTCGATCTCCAGCAGTTTGATTGGGCATGGCAAGCCCGGCATGGCACCATGACGGGCTGGCCTCGTCCCTTCGGGCGGGGCCGTTTTCCCAGGGAAGCCCTCGAACACGACATGCGAACGTCCTTCTTCATTCTCTCCGCCCTGTGCCTTGGCTTGCTGTCCGGCTGTGCCAGTGGCCCGGAGGAGCACGCTTCTAGCCGCGAGATCACCAGTGCGTTCGTCGCCGACGACGGCCAGCTGTACCTGTTGCCGCGCTATGACGAGCCGATGCGCTTCAATGCCGCGCCGTTCCGCGAGTACCGTGCGCTGATGGACAGCCCGCTGCGCGAGGCGGTGGTCTGCGCGCAGATGTACTTCCATGAAGACTGGCGCGACCCGGCCAACAAGGCCAAGGTGCACGGCAGCTATGCGCTGCTGCTGCGGCCGGAGCAGGTGACGGCGGAGCAGGCCGCGCAGTTCAAGCTGGAGCGGATTGAGGTCCCCTCGCGTGAGGCCAAGGCCGTGGAGGAGCGGGCACGCTACTACCTGCCGATGGACCGGACCCGCTACGCGCTGGCGTTTGACCGGGCCTGCAATCTTTCAAGGAAGGGCGGCAGCTATTACAGCGCGCTGTTCGAGGGCGACGGCGAGAGGGTGAAGTTGCCCGATGCTGCGGCGCTGGCGGAGAAGGGAAAGCTGGCACAGCCGATCAATGCACGGGCGCAGCGGATCCTGCCGGAGCGGGAGGACAAGCCGGGCGTGGGTTCGGCGGCGGGCAAGGTGCTGGGGGCGGCGTTGATCCCTGTGGCGGTTCCGGTGTTTGTGTTGAGCCTGCCGTTCCTGGGGCCGGATCATTGGAAGTGATGGGGCGCTGAGGGAGAGCATCCACGCATGGCGTGGATCTACTTGGGCATCGCCTGAACGTTCATCCTGGAGATCTGTGTGCCCAGCACGCTGGAAACTGTTTTGAAGACCGTAGGTTTCATTATCCTCGCGGCCCTTCCGTTGGTGATCCTCTGGTTCACCCTTTGGCGAATGTCAGCAACTGCTCGCTCGTACGTGAAATCGGGGCTGCCTTTGCATGCCCCGCGCCGGATTTCCGGCAGGTCCATGACCTTGGTGATGGTGGATGGAAAAGAGGATCGGGAGCACTACTTCTTTGATGCGGCGTCCTTTTACCTGCGGCGGGGCCCGGTGCCCACGGCGGTTCCGCTCTCGCAGATCACCTCAGTCACACGAACGTCTGACAGGATCTACGGGCGCTATGTCTGGCAGGTGTGCTTCAGCAAAGCATCGGGCAGAAAGTGCGTGACGTTCACCAACAACCTGACGCTGTTCAATCGGGATTTCCTGCTGTTCCTTGAGGCGGTGCGGAAGGCCAACCCGCTCGCGACCGTTGATCGAGCGAGCGTTCTCTTCTAGAGCGTGTTGAAGTTCGGTATGAACAGTGTCACTGCAATGGCATCACAGCGCGCAGCCCATGTTCGACCGATGTGATCGATGAGAGATGGGCGTTTGTTGCGCGGTATCTGATGCCGAAGCATTCTCATGCGTGGCAGTGCAAGTATGATCTGCGATGAACACGCAAAGCCCGTAACATGGAACGAGGTCCGCTCGTTTCTGCGCGCGATGCGAAGCGTGGGCCTTGTCACCTGTGACGAAGACGCATTTGAGACAATTGTCGAGACGATTTACGTTTATGGCATGCGGTCAATCTCTGCGGAGTAGTTCCTGATGATGTGCCGATCGACGCTGGATGTATCCCTGATTCACGCCTACGCGCTTCCTCTCGGCATATGCGTGGCAGCAGCCGTGGTTCTGATCACAATATGGTTTGCATCCCGCTCTGGCGGGGTGCCAGCCAGGAATATTGCGCTCGGCTCGGCGCTGGCCGTTGTTGTCGTAGTTGCCTTTGGCCTCGTATATCAAGCGCGAACAGCGTACATCGCCGTTACAGATGGCCAGCTGATTGGGTCAGCAGCGTTTGTCCGACTGCAGCTCCCGCTTTCCAGTGTCTCGTGGCAGGACGCTTCCGATGCTTCAAGGATCACGCTGCCTCACCGGCAACTTGGGACCAGCACAGGGGGCGTTGAACTTGGCAAGTTCCGCATGCAGAACGGTCGCAACGTCTTCGTGCTGCGCACGGACCGTAGCTCTGTTCTCGTCACAACCAGAGGGGATACTGACTTGATTCTGGACCGACGTCTTCATGAACAGCTCAAAGCATGCTTGGATCAGGTACGTGAGACCGGCGGCCATCGAGGAAGATTGCAATGATCAGCAGGAAGTACTGGTTTACCAGGAAAAAGTACGGATGGGGTTGGGGGATGCCGTGCGCGTGGCAGGGCTGGCTGGTGTACGCAGTCGCATTCGGCCTGCTGCTGGCGGGTCCGTTTCTGTTCTCTCCATTTCGCGAGCCCATCGCGTTTCAGCTCTACACGTGGGCCGTAGTGTTGGTCCTTGTCCTCATCTGCTGGATGAAAGGCGCCCCCCCCGGTTGGCGGTGGGGGGAGTAGAACGGCTGCAGAAGCTATTTTCGGACCTGTTCGATTTCGATCCGCCGGGCAAAGCATGGATGCATTGCCCTATGTGGGAGTCGGACAGTATCGCTAGCAGGCCACGACTGCGCCCCCTCTGAGGTGTACCGTTTTGAATGAACGCTGGACACTTCCCTCCGCGGGTACCCAACGCGTTCTAACCGTTGATTGACCAAGGTAGCGTCGCTTAAAGGGGCGCGCCGGTGAAGCTACACTGGCCACCTACGCCCAATGGAAGCTCACCCATGTTCAGTGGAAAGGTTGCGGTGGTCACCGGCTCCACCAGCGGTATCGGTCTTGGCATCGCCACGGCGCTGGCGCGGCAAGGTGCCGATATCGTGCTGAATGGCTTCGGCGATGCGGCGGAGATCGAACGCATCCGTACCCGCCTGGAAGCTGAGTTCGGCGTGCGGGTGGTGCACGATGGCGCGGACCTTTCCCGGGGCGAGGCGGTGCGCGCGATGATCGACCGCGTCGTGACGACGATGGGCCGCATCGACATCCTGGTGAATAATGCTGGTATCCAGTACACCGCGTCGATCGAGGAATTCCCGGTCGACAAGTGGGATGCGATCCTGGCGCTGAACCTGTCGGCGGTGTTCCATGCAACGGCGGCGGCGTTGCCGCACATGAAGCAGCAGGGCGCCGGTCGCATCATCAACATCGCGTCGGTACACGGCCTGGTGGGCTCGGTGAACAAGTCGGCCTATGTGGCGGCCAAGCATGGCGTGGTGGGCTTCACCAAGGTAACCGCGCTGGAGAATGCGGGCACCGGCATCACCGCCAATGCCATCTGCCCGGGCTGGGTGCGGACGGCGCTGGTCGAGCGGCAGATCACCGCGCTTGCAGAGAACGACGGCACGGATCAGGAGACCGCCGCGCGTGCGCTGCTGGCTGAAAAGCAGCCGTCGCTGCAGTTCGTGACGCCCGAGCAACTGGGCGAGATGGTGGTGTTCCTGGCTTCGGACGCGGCGGCACAGATCACCGGCACGGCGCTGCCGGTGGATGGGGGCTGGACGGCGCGCTAGCTGGCCGATACGGGAAGACGTGCCAGCAGGGCATCCCAATCGGCGACAAAGCAGCCGTCGCGGCCGCGGTTGCACTCGGTGATCCATGCATCCAGCGACGCGCTTTGTGCGCGGTAGGCGCTGACTTCGCCCAGTACGGCGAAGCGCAAGCGGTAGTTCACCAGCATCTGCAGCCATTGCCCGGCCATGCCGGAGCGCAGCTCGAAGAAGTCCGCCGAAAGGCGTTGCACCGGCACGGCGATCCACTCGGCCTGGTGCCCGAGGGCATCGCCGACCAGGTCGCGCAGGGCGGTGGCATCGAGCGTCGGGCCCTGCGGGCCGACGCGCAGGATGCGGGTGGTGCCGATGTGTTCCAAGTGTGGGTGCATGGCATTCTGAAGTCCGTATCGTCCTTCCAGTATGGCCATGGCAGAAGGCGACGGCGAGCGGGTGCAGCATGAATCTGGCGAACGAACGCGCTAGGCTGCGCCCGGCGCCTGCGCGACGCGGGTTCACTGCAATGGGGACGGGCATGGCAGGGTGGAAGAGTCGTTCGTTGTTGAGCGCGGTGCTGGTGTGTTCGGGCCTGCCGGCTGCAGCCGCCGACCTATGCGCGGTCAGTGCCTACGGTGATGGGCAGGGCAACATCGTGGTGCTGGGCGCACCCGCTGCGGCACCGGCCACGGGGCAGCGTTATCTGATGCTGGACGGGCGACGTGGCGCCACCGGCGATGCCAACGCACCGGTGAGCTGCAGCGGCGATGTGGTCAGCGTTAGCTCGCCTGCGGGGGCCACGCAGCGCTGGCAGCGACTGTCCACCCGCGATACCGATGCAACTTTCACCAGTGCCGGAACCAAGCTGGTCGGGCAGTTGATCGAACCCGCCGGTCCGGCCGATCCCAAGCGGCCGCTGGTGGTGCTGGTCCATGGCTCGGAACGCACGATGGCGGTGGCGGCGATCTACCAACGCATGCTGGTGGCGCAGGGAATCTCGGTGTTCGCCTACCAGAAGCGTGGCACCGGCGATTCGGAAGGCGAGTACACGCAGAACTTCGAGCTGCTCGCTGACGACGCAGCGGCGGCGCTGGCGAAGGCGCGGGAACTGGCCAAAGGCCGCTTCGGCCGTGCCGGCTACTTCGGTGGCAGCCAGGGCGGTTGGATCGCGCCGCTGGCGGCCACGCGTTCGCAGGCGGATTTCGTGGCGATCGGTTTCGGGCTGGTGGTCTCGCCCATCGAGGAGGACCGCGAGCAGTTGTTCGACGAGGCGCACCGCCTGCAACTGGATCCGGCGGCCATGAAGCAGGTCGGCCAGCTGTCGGACGCCACGGCGCAGCTGATGCGCGCGCATTTCAGTGAAGGTTTCGAGGCGCTGGCGAAGGTGCGTGCGCAGGTGGGTGCCGCGCCGTGGGCAAAGACCATCAGTGGCGAATTCAGCGGCGACATGCTGCGCATGAGTGACGCCGACCTGCGCCGGATCGGCCGCGCGCGCTTCGACAACCTGGAGCTGATCTGGGACTACGACGCCGAGGCCGCGCTGCAGCGACTGAAGGTGCCGTTGCTGTGGGTGCTGGCCGAACAGGACCGGGCCGCACCGATTGCGGCCACGCGTACCATCCTGGGTCGCCTGCGCGGGTCAGGGCAGCCGATCGAGACCTACCTGTTCCCGGATACCGATCACGGCATGGTCGAGTTCCGCACCGATGCCGAGGGCAACCGCGTGTCGACGCGGATCACCGACGGCTATCTGCGCCTGCTGGCGGATTGGATCAAGCAGGATGTGCACGGACAATACGGGCGCGCGCGCACAGTGAGCGATTGAGCGGATGGTGGCGCAGGCGGCGGATGGCGCTCCGCCGCCGATAGCGGCACGACTCAGCTCGGCTTCGCAAACACATCCAATCCCTTGCCGGTCTCCAGCAGCGACTTCAGGCTCGACAGCACGATCGGCCAGCCCTGGCGGATGCCGGTATCCATGCCGCTGCCGGGTTCCAGTTCCTCATGGGTAACCGTCAGCCGCACCATGTCCTGGTAGGGCACGATCTCGAAGGTGACCCGGCTGTAGGCGTCCGGGTTGTCGGCCTGCGAGGCGGCGGCCCAGGTGATGACCAGCCGCGAGGGCGGGTTGCTTTCTACCACTTCGCCGACCAGTTCGACCGAGCGCGTTTCGTTGGCGCGCACGTGCTGCCAGCGCGAGCCGGGTTTCCAGTCCGAGACGTTCTCGTGGCCCCAGTAGCGACTGGCGATCTCGGGGCGGGTGATGGCCTCGAACACCTTCTGTGGGGTGGAGGCGATATAGATCACGTGGATGAAGCGGGTCGATTCAACGGACATCGTCATTCTCCTTCCAGCTCTCGTTTCAGGTCATGCAGCAGGCTCAGGCGCTGCTGCTCGAACTTGCGTACCCAGCGCTCATAGACTTCGTGCAGCGGTACCGGGTTGATGAAGTGCAGCTTCTCGCGGCCACGGCGCACGGTGCTGATCAAATTGGCGTCTTCCAGCAGGCCAAGGTGCTGGGTGACCGATTGCCGGGCCATGTCCAGGTGCTCGCACAGCTGGCCCAGCGTCTGGCCGTTGTCTTCGCAGAGCAGGTCCAGCAGCGTCCGGCGCGTGGGGTCGGCCAAGGCCTTGAACACCTTGTCTGCATTCATGCGGGGCGTCTTCAGTTCCAGTTGTCGATCCTGACGTCGTGGGGGTTGGGCTGGCCCTTGCCGGTCTCCAGCAGTGCCTTCAGGCTCATCAGGAACACCGCCCACTTGGTACTGCAGTGGGACGTGAACTCGACACGCTCCTTCCAGCCTTCGTGGGTGAACAGGACGATGCAGTAGTCGCCTTCCTGCTTCAGCACGAAACGCGCATGCGTGCCGATCCATTCGGCAGGGCCGACGAGGAACTTCCAGAGCACCAGCTCGCCGGGAATGAGCTGTTCGAGCTGCATTTCCATGGCGCCGATTTCCTGGTCGTTGTTCGTGAAGCGCACCCTGACCGTGCCGCCGGTATCGCGGTCGCCATGGGTGTCTTCGGCCCACCAGGCGGCGACGCCTTCAGGGGTGGCCAGTGCTTGATACACTTGGCTTGCGGGGGCCTTGATGCCGACCCGGTGTGCGACAGCAGCCATTCGATGGCCGCTTCATCGATGGCCAGGCCACGTCGCAGTGCACGCTCGCGCAGCACCGCAGCACGACCTTCCTCATCCAGCGGCTGCACGCCGAAGTTGTTCACGCCCGAGCCGAAGAACACCGGGGTCTGCTTGCCGGCGCGGTAAGCGTCCAGATCGAACGGATGGCTGGCGCCCTGCACCAGTTCCAGTTCCTCGCGCAGGTCGGCCAGCA
>NZ_JBHHMJ010000353.1:0-5767 GCF_042136455.1 Stenotrophomonas sp. 3diitr2024 | reverse complement strand
AGAGTCCTTTGGGAGAGACGGCCGCGGTGCGGCACGTGGGGAATCGGTGAGCCCCGGGGCGATGCCGAGCGCGCTCGGCACCCACCGGGGCGGCGGATCAGCGGACCGCCTTGACGTTCAGTTCGTTGATCATCTGCTGGGCGGCCTTTTCGGCAGCCAGCTGCAGCGCATTGGTACGGGCCACGGTTTCATTCGGGCCGGTGCCGGAGAACTGCACCGGGCCGACCGACGACACGGTGCGCGGGAAACGACCGGTCACATCCAGCACCTTGCCGGTGACGGTGACGAACACGCGGGTGTTGCCACTGGCCGGATCACGGTCGCGCATGCCGATGTCGAGGGTGCCGACGGCGATGTACGGAATGTTGGCCGCACGGATGCCGTTGGCGGTGTCACGCAGGGTGGCCGGGGCCAGGTCGTTGCCGGTGCTGAAGTCCTTGCGGATGCGCTCGATGCTGAGCAGGCCACGCGATTCGCCTTCCACGTATTCGGCTTCAACCACTTCGTAGCCCGCGGCGCTGAAGGCCCCGGTCATCGCGGTGTTGACCTCGGCGGCGTTGGCCACCTTCCAGGTGATGTTGTCGGCGCGCGCGGTGGTGCTGCCGCCGCTGGTGACCGACACCGAACCATTCTGGTTGATGCTGCCGTTGGTGCTGACCGAGTTGCCGCGGAAGCTGTCGCCCTCACGGGTGTTCTCGCTGTAGCTGCTGCTGGCGTCGACGCGGCGGTATTCCTTGTCCTGGAACGACTGCACGGTGTCCTGCGAGCGCGCCATGAACAGGAAGGTCAGCAGCGAGCGCTGCGCGGCGGTGGCACCGGCCACGGCCGAACCCGCATCCAGCTTGGTCTGCAGCAGGGTGGTGTTGATCTCGGCACGGACGGTGACGGTGTAGGTCTTGGCCTTCTTGTCTTCGGTGTCCGACAGCTGCACCGCGCTGAGCACGTAGCGGTCGATCTCGCCGATGAACTCGGCGCGGCGCGCTTCGAACAGGCGCAGCTTGGCCGCACCGGTTTCGGCGATGTACGCCTCCAGGGCATTGACCTTGGCCTTGTTCAGGGCCTGGGCACGGGTATCGGCACTCAGGCGCAGGCCGTAGCTGGCCGAGCCGGTGCCGCGCGAACTCGCGGTCTGCGCAGCGACCGGCGAGGCCACCACCAGCGCGATGAGGATGAGCAGGATGGTACGCATCAACGACATGACTTGATCAACTCCTGGAGGGCTTGGGTCTGCTGCTGCAACGGGCGGCCGCCCGGCTTCTGTTCGTCCAGCCAGGCGCGCGAATCGGCACGCTTGGCGGCGGCGCCGGCGAAGGCATCGAGCCCGGCCAGCAGGGTTTCGTAGCTGGCCGACCACTGGTCGACCTGCCACTGCGTGGCCGGAACCACCTTGGTGGCCCCCTTGCGCAGCGGCTGTTCGAAATAGACCTTCCCCGAGAACGGTTCGGTCACCTTGGCGGTGAAGAAGGCGCCGAACAGCATCGTCTTCATCGCCGGGGTTTCCTCGATCACGCCGTTCTTCAGTGCATCGACCTGCAGGTTGATGACGTAGTCGGGTTCGGGAATCTTCAGCTGGTAGACCTTGCCGTCGGCAAAGCGGGCAGCCATCGCGCCACCGATCGCCTGGCCCGAGGCCGGCGGCAGCAGCCCGACGCCGGTGTTGGACGACAGCGTCTTGGACAGTTCATGGGCCAGCGTGGCGCGCAGCGGCGCTTCCCACTTCGGGTCGGGCAGCTTGGCGCGGACCGCGTCGGACAGGGTTACTCCACCGACCTGCAGACGGCGCACCGCCGCGTCGGGCAACCTGGCCTGGGCAAGGCTGGCCGCCAGCACCTGCGACAGGCTGGTATCGGCGCCGCCATACAGCAGATCGGCGACGATCGCGTCGATATCGTCGTTGTCCGGTCGGTAATCCTGCACGTCGATGCGCTGCAGCGTGAGCGGATAGGACGCGATCACCTGGCGCTCGCGGAAGTCGAAGAACAACGCCTGCAGCGCCACTTCCACCAGCACCTTGTACTGGTCACCGATCGGCTCGACCGAGACCAGTTCGCGGTCCAGCGCGGCGGCCAGCACGGTGGCGCTGGTGGTGCCGTCGAGCATCGCCACCGGCTGGTCGATCAGCTCCAGGTGGGCCGGTGCGCGGCGCTTGAGCGACTGCGCCAGCGTCTGGTTCAGCGGGACCAGGCCACGCCGTTCCAGCACCGCATGCGCATGCGGCGTGGTCGCCTGCACGGCGGCGGCGTCAGCGGTATAGGCAAAACCGGCCCAATAGGCCTGCTGCGATTTGTCCGCGGCCTGCACGGCCGTCGGCCATACGGCCAGGCACAGGGCACAGGCAAGCAGGCGCGCAAAAGCGCGCGATGCGCTCTTCGTCCTTGAATACATCCAACCGCTCCTCGGTCAATACGCACGGAATGCGGGCGCTGATGCGTCCGCTGGGCGCGAAACATAGCCGCTCAGGCGCGCGGCGACAAGTGCTGTCCTTGTCGGCTCAGTCCGTGGGGGGCAGGCCGGCCCGTTGCCGCAGCAGTCCGCGCTCGGCCTGGTTGTGGCTGAGCCGAGCCGCCTCGCCAAAAGCGTCACGCGCATCCTGCTCGCGCCCCAGTGCCTGCAACAGCTCGCCACGCACCACCTGCAGTGGCGCGTAGTCACGCAGGCGCGCGTCGACCAGCAAGGGCTGCAGTTGCGCCCACGCGGCGAAGGGACCGTCGCTGCGCAGGATCGCCACCACCCGGTTCAATGCCACCACTGGCGAAGGCTGCACCTGCAGAAGCTGTGTATAAAGCGCAGCAATGCGCGGCCAATCGGTGGCGTCAGCGCGACGCGCAGCCGCATGGCAGGCCGCGATGCGTGCCTGCAGCACGTAGGGATCCTGCCCGCCGCCTGCGGCCAGCGCACGTACCAGTGCCTGCTGACCACGTTCGATCTGCAGCCAATCCCAGCGCGCGCGGTTCTGCTGGTCCAGCAGCACCGGCGCGCCCTGCGCGTCCACCCGCGCCGCTGCACGCGAGGCCTGCAGCTCCATCAGCGCCAGCAGGCCCAGTACCGGCGGCACCGGCAACCGATGGGCCAGGATGCGGGCCAGGCGCAGCGCTTCCTCGCACAGTGCCGGGCGCATCCAGTCATCGCCGGCGCTGGCCGCATAGCCTTCGTTGAACACCAGGTAGATCGCCTCCAGCACCGAAGCCAGGCGCTCCGGCATCGCCTCCGCGCGCGGCACTTCATAGGGCACCTGCTTCTGCGCCAGGGTGCGCTTGGCGCGCACGATGCGCTGGGCGATGGTCGGTTCGGGCTGCAGGAACGCGCGTGCGATCTCCACGGTGGTCAGGCCACCGAGCAGGCGCAGGGTGAGTGCCACGCGCGCATCGGCCGGCAGCACGGGATGGCAGGCCACGAACATCAGCCGCAGCAGGTCATCGCCCAGGTCGTCCTCCAGCGCCTGGCTGTCATCGGGTGCCGGCAGCGCCGCCGGATGCAGTTCCTCGCCCCATTGCGCGTGCTGCTGAGCCACACGTTGGTGCTGGCGCAGCACATCGATGGCACGGTTGCGCGCGGTGGTCATCAGCCAGGCTCCGGGGTTGTCCGGGATGCCCTGCTCCGGCCAACGCTCCAGCGCGGCCAGCCAGGTGTCCTGGGCCAGTTCCTCGGCACGGCCGACATCGCCACCGAGCAGCCGCGCCAGGCGCGCGATCAGCACTGGCGACTCCATCCGCCAGAGGGTTTCCAGACGCTGCGTCAGTGCGGGCTCGAGCATGCGCCGATCACAGCACGCACGCCCGGCCCGCACAAGCGCCGCAGCTCACGCTTCAACAATCGGCTTGAAGCCACCCCAGAACATGCGCCGGGTATCGAACGGCATGTCCTTCGGGCCCAGCGACGCCAGCCGCGGGTCGGCCATCACCTTTGCGTTGATGCGGTCGCGTGCCGCGCGCGAGCGGAACACCACGAAGGCGACGATCACCGTCTCGCCCGGTTTCGCCTTGACCGCGCGCGGGAACGAGGTGCTCTTGCCCGGTTCCACATCGTCGGCCACGCATTCCATGTACTGCAGCGCGCCATGGTCCTTCCACACCACGCCGGCCTTGCGGGCAAGGCGGCGGTAGGCCGCCACCTTGTCCTGCGGGCACGGCAGCACGTACGCATCCACGTAAGCCATGAGGGTTCTCCCTTGCGGCGGCCGTCAGCCCGGCTCGCCATCCATGTGTGCGATTTCCCAGAGATGGCCATCCAGGTCCTGGAAGCCGCGCTGGTACATGAAGCCCAGGTCGCGCGCCGGCTGCGGCTCGCTGGCGCCGGCAGCCAGGGCCTTGTCCACCAACTCGTCAACGGCCTTGCGACTGGGTGCCGAGAGTGCATTGATCACTTCGGTGTGGGTGTGCGCGTCGGCAATCGGCTTGTTGGTGAACTGCTGGAAAAAGGGCTGGGTCAGCAGCATCACGTAGATGCTTTCGCTGATGACCATGCCGGCCGCGTCGTCGTTGGTGTAGGTAGGATTGAAGCTGTAGCCCAGCGCGGTGAAGAACGCCTTGGACTTCTCCAGATCCTGCACGGGCAGGTTGACGAAGATCATCTGCGGTTGTGGTGCACTCATTGGTAACGCTCCTTGCGGATGAAGAGGAAAGAGGGAGGGATCAGGGCTGCTTCATGCAATTGACCATCCACGGCTTGCCGTAACGGTCGATCAGCATGCCCCAGCGATGTGCCCAGAACGTTTCGCCGATCGGCATCTGCACCTGGCCACCTTCGGCCAGCGCGGCGAACACGCGTTCGGCTTCTTCGATGCTGTCGACGTCGACATTGATGGTGGTCGAGCCGCCCTCGCCACCGCCGGGACCGTCGGCCGCCATCACGATGGCGCTGCCGATCTCCAGCTGGCTGTGCGCAACGTGGTCGAGGGTTTCCGGCGGCATTTCGTTGCAGCCCGGCGAGCCATCGGAGGGCGGCATGTCGCGGTACTTCATTTCCGAGGTGACCTGGCCACCGAGTGCCTTGGCATAGAACGCCATTGCCTCGTGGGCCTGGCCGCTGAAGCCGAGGAAGGGAATCAGTCTCATGGCAATACTCCGTTGTGCGGTTCAGGGCGATAGTGCCGGGGCGTGCCCGGCAGGGAGAGGAATCGGATCAGCCTTCCAGCTGTACACGCAGACGCTGTTCCTGCTGCTGTAATTCGGGGGTGAAGGCTTCACCAAAGTCTTCTGCGGAGATCAGCGGACGCAGTTCCAGCGTGCCGCCCTCGCCGAACGGCGCACGGCTGGCCCATTCAACGGCCTCGTCCAGCGACCGCACCTCCCACAGCCAGAAGCCGGCGATCTGTTCGCTGGCAGGACCGAACGGACCGGCCTCGACCTTGGGTGCCCCGCCGCCGAAATGAATGCGACGGCCGCGCTGGGTGGCGTGCAGGCCTTCACCGGCCAGCATGATGCCGGCGGCCACCAGTTGTTCGTTGAAGGCGCCCATTTCGGACAGTTCCTGTTCGCTGGGCATGCGGCCGGCTTCGGAGTCGGCGTTGGCCTTCACGATCACCATCACTTTCATTTTGGTCTCCCGTGGGACGCGTGGTGCGTGCCCTTCACTGGGTACAACGAACCAGGGGGCTGGGAATCGACACGTCCTCTGAAAATTATTTCTTCCGTGGAAAGCGCGCCTTCGGCGAAGGTCGGCGAACGGCGGAGCCCCTCCGTGGTGGTGTGGGTTGGTCGCGCAAAGCTGGTTTTCTGGGAGTGGGGGGGGGGGGGGGGGGGGGGGGGGGGGGGGGGGGGGGGGGGGG
>NZ_JBHHMJ010000332.1:0-29313 GCF_042136455.1 Stenotrophomonas sp. 3diitr2024 | reverse complement strand
ATACGCTGGCCGCGGAAAAGCGTCGCGGGAGCGACGAAGAATAAGCTAGCGCCGGGCCCATGCCCGGCGTCTTTCCATTCCGGCAACGCGATGCCTGTGCGGGCCGCGCCGCTGCAGCCGAGCATGGCTCGGCTCTACAACATCCTGTCATGACCCGAATTCAGTTCCGCCGCCTGGATGGCATCCTGCTGCTCGACAAGTCGACCGGCATGAGCTCCAACGCCGCCCTGCAGGTGGCGCGCCGCCTGTTCCGTGCCGAGAAGGGTGGCCACACCGGCAGCCTCGACCCGTTGGCCACCGGCCTGCTGCCACTATGCTTCGGCGAGGCCACCAAGATCGCCGGCCTGCTGCTGGGTTCGGCCAAGGCGTACGATGCCGAGATCGTCCTCGGCCAGACCACGGATACCGATGATGCCGAGGGCCAGGTGCTGGTGCAGCGCCCGGTGCCGGCGATCAGCGCCGAGGCCCTGCAGGCTGCGCTGGCGCCATTGACGGGGAACATCCGTCAGCGGGCTCCGATCTATTCGGCGCTGAAGCAGGGCGGGGAACCGCTGTATGTGAAGGCCCGCCGCGGCGAGGCCATCGAGGCTCCGGAGCGCGAGGTCCAGGTGCACGCGATCGAGGTGCTCGAACAGCTGCCCGGGCGCCTGCACCTGCGCGTGACCTGTGGCTCCGGCACCTATATCCGCAGCCTGGCCCGCGATCTCGGCGAACGCCTGGGCTGTGGCGCCCACATCAGCGCGCTGCGCCGGCTGTGGGTCGAACCGTTCCGCGCGCCGGCGATGGTCACCCTGGACCAGTTGCGGGCGATGGCCGAGGCCGGCGACGAGGCGGGCATGGACGCGCTGCTGCTGCCGCTGGCAGCCGGCCTGGCTGGATACCCGCGGGTCGACCTCGATGCCGGGCAGACCCACCGCTTCTGCGTCGGCCAGCGCCAGCGTGACGCGTCCTGGCCGCATGGCCTGGTGGCCGTGTTCGGTCCGGACGATGCTGTCCAGGGCCTGGGCCAGGTCGACGACAGTGGCCTGCTGGCCCCGCAGCGCCGTTTCAACCTCTGACCGGGGCAGGGTGGTTCAGCCCCGGTCCTTGTCCCGGAAGCCCCTGGCCGTTACAATTTCGCGGCCGTTTTCTGGCAACCTGCCTCGCGCAGGTTTCATCCTCGTAGTCCACGGCGAGCCTGGCGGTGCGCGAAGCGCGTTCCTGCCGGCCACGCATCACAGAGAAAAAAGAAATGTCGATCGACACCCAGAAGGTCATTGAAGACAACAAGCGCAGCGCCGCTGACACCGGCTCCCCGGAAGTCCAGGTTGCCCTGCTGACCGCCCGCATCGAACTGCTGACCGGCCACTTCAAGACCCACAAGAAGGATCACCACAGCCGCCGCGGCCTGCTGCAGATGGTCAACCGCCGTCGCAGCCTGCTCGACTACCTGAAGAAGAAGGACGTCGAGCGTTACAAGGCCCTGATCGAAAAGCTTGGCCTGCGTCGCTAAGCAACGAATCCCCCGCGGCGCAGCGATGCGCCGCGGTTTTGTTTTGTAGCACCGCAATCCCCGATTCAGGCCGGAACGATCCGGCCACCCGCTGGCGGCAAGGGTCGCCGACGGTCCAAATTCGCAGACAGCATCCCCAAGGACACCCTCCGTGGCAAAAATCACCAAAACCTTCCAGTACGGCAAGCACACCGTCACGCTTGAGACCGGCGAAGTCGCCCGCCAGGCCAGCGGCGCGGTCATCGTCAAGATGGACGACACCGTACTGCTGGTCACCGCCGTCGCCGCCAAGAGCGCGCGCGAAGGCCAGGACTTCTTCCCGCTGACCGTCGATTATCAGGAAAAGTTCTACGCCGGCGGCCGCATCCCGGGTGGTTTCTTCAAGCGTGAAGGCCGTGCGACCGAGAAGGAAACGCTGATCTCGCGTCTGATCGACCGTCCGATCCGTCCGCTGTTCCCGGAAGACTACAAGAACGAAGTGCAGATCATCGCCACGGTCATGTCGCTGAACCCGGACGTGGACGGCGACATCCCGGCCCTGATCGGCGCCTCGGCTGCGCTGGCCCTGGCCGGCACCCCGTTCATGGGCCCGATCGGCGCTGCCAAGGTCGGCTACAAGAACGGCGAGTACATCCTGAACCCGACCGTCAGCGAACTGGCTGACTCGCAGCTGGAACTGGTCGTTGCCGGTACCTCCAACGCCGTGCTGATGGTCGAATCCGAAGCCGCGCTGCTGTCCGAAGAAGTGATGCTGGGCGCCGTGACTTTCGGTCACCGCGAAATGCAGAAGGTCATCAACGCGATCAACGAGCTGACCGTCGAAGCTGGCACCAAGCCGTCGACCTGGGAAGCCCCGGCCAAGAACGACGCGCTGATCTCCGCGCTGAAGGAAGCCATCGGCCCGCGCCTGGGCGAAGCCTTCCAGGTGCGCGACAAGCTGCAGCGCCGTGACGCCATCTCGGCGATCAAGAAGGACGTGTTCGAAGCCCTGGCGGGCCGCGTGGCCGCCGAAGGCTGGAACCCGGCCGAGCTGTCGAAGGAATTCGGCGAACTGGAATACCGCACCATGCGTGACTCGGTGCTGGACACCAAGGTCCGCATCGACGGCCGTGCGCTGGACACCGTCCGCCCGATCACCGTGAAGACCGGCGTGCTGCCGCGTACCCACGGTTCCTCGCTGTTCACCCGTGGCGAAACCCAGGCCATCGTGACCATCACCCTGGGCACCGCCCGTGACGGCCAGGTCATCGACGCCGTTGCCGGTGAGTACAAGGAAAACTTCCTGTTCCACTACAACTTCCCTCCGTTCTCGGTGGGCGAATGCGGCCGCATGATGGGCCCGAAGCGCCGCGAAATCGGCCACGGTCGTCTGGCCAAGCGCGGCGTGCTGGCTGTCATGCCGTCGCTGGAAGCCTTCCCGTACACCATCCGCGTCGTTTCGGAAATCACCGAGTCGAACGGTTCCTCGTCGATGGCCTCGGTCTGCGGCTCGTCGCTGGCGCTGATGGACGCCGGCGTGCCGGTGAAGGCTCCGGTGGCAGGCATCGCCATGGGTCTGGTCAAGGAAGGCGACCGTTTCGTGGTCCTGTCCGACATCCTGGGTGACGAAGATCACCTGGGCGACATGGACTTCAAGGTGGCCGGTACCGCTGAGGGCATTTCCGCCCTGCAGATGGACATCAAGATCGAAGGCATCACCGAAGAGATCATGAAGCAGGCCCTGCAGCAGGCCAAGGCTGGCCGTCTGCACATCCTGGGTGAAATGGCCCACGGCCTGACCGCTCCGCGTGAGGAGCTGTCGGACTACGCGCCGCGCCTGCTGACCATCAAGATCCACCCGGACAAGATCCGCGAAGTGATCGGCAAGGGTGGCTCGACCATCCAGGCCATCACCAAGGAAACCGGCACTCAGATCGACATCCAGGACGACGGCACCATCGTCATCGCGTCGGTCAACGCCATCGCTGCCCAGGCTGCCAAGGCCCGCATCGAGCAGATCACCTCGGACGTCGAGCCGGGCCGCATCTACGAAGGCAAGGTCGCCAAGATCATGGACTTCGGTGCGTTCGTTACCATCCTGCCGGGCAAGGACGGCCTGGTCCACGTGTCGCAGATCTCCAGCGAGCGCGTCGAGAAGGTCGGCGACAAGCTGAAGGAAGGCGATGTGGTCAAGGTCAAGGTGCTGGAAGTCGACAAGCAGGGCCGTATCCGCCTGTCGATGAAGGCAGTCGAAGAGGGCGAAGGCGCCAGCGCCGAATAATCGGTACTGCTGATCGTGCGGTGGGTGAGGACCGTTGGTCCTCACGCTTTCGCAAATGAAAAAGCGGGCTTCGACCCGCTTTTTCTTTGCCTCGATGTTGTGAAGGGAAGCTCATCCAGGTCGCTGCATGTCCTGCTGCAGTGCATGATCGCCGCCACGCGGCCATCGTTCTGTCACGGTTGCACGGATCGCACCTGTCCATGGGACGACATGCCGCGACATCCGCACCACAGCCCCATCGGTTTGCTAACGTGACGGCGCCTTTGAACCGGGAGATCCCATGTTCCGCCAGACCGTGGCCGTCCTTGCCGTGCTGATTGCCGGTGCCCTGCCCATTGCCGCGCACGCAGCGCCCGCACAGCCGCCGATCTTCGGCGCCTACTACCCTGGCGGATCGGCCGAGCGCTATCCGGTGTCGAGCATTCCGGCCGAGCGCCTGACCCACCTGTTCTACG
Organism: Stenotrophomonas sp. 3diitr2024; assembly: GCF_042136455.1. Lineage (NCBI taxonomy): Bacteria > Pseudomonadati > Pseudomonadota > Gammaproteobacteria > Lysobacterales > Lysobacteraceae > Stenotrophomonas > Stenotrophomonas sp. 3diitr2024. The sequence goes on along the minus strand of NZ_JBHHMJ010000332.1, from coordinate 25,106 downwards.
CGTTCTCCACCATCGAGGACGGCCGCTGCACGGTCGGTGCGGAAGCGCCGAAGAATTTCGCCGCACTGGCCGAACTCAAGAAGGCGCATCCGCACCTGCGCACGCTGATTTCGATCGGTGGCTGGGGCGCGGGTGGGTTCTCCGATGCAGCGCTGACCGAGGCCAGCCGCAGGCGCCTGGTCGATTCGTGCATGGCGCTGTTCTTCGAACGCCACGCCGGCAGCTTCGATGGCGTGGACATCGACTGGGAATTCCCGGTCAGTGGCGGACCGAAGGAGCTGGCGCATCGCCCGCAGGATCGCGCCAACCTGACCCGGCTTGCGCAGTCCTTCCGCCAGGCACTCGATGCACGCGGTCGCAAGGTGGGCCAGCCGATGCTGCTGACCGCCGCGTTGGCCGCCGGCCGCCTGCAGACCGACGGTCCCTATGATCCAGCGGCGAGCTACGACCTGCCGGCGCTGGCCAGGGTGTTCGATTTCATCAACCTGATGAGCTACGACATGGGCACCGGCTTTTCGTCGGTGTCGACCTTCAATGCGCCCTTGCATGAAGTGCCGGCCGATCCGCTGGCGCCGGAGCTGCGCCGCTGGAACAACGTGGCCGGCGCCGTGCAGTACTACCGTGAACATGGCGTGCCGGCCGACAAGCTGGTGCTGGGCGTGCCGTTCTACGGGCGCGGCTTCAAGGTCACCGGCGATGCACCGGACGGCCTGTATCAGCCCTACAGTGCACCGGCCGATGCTGGCGACTGGCGGGTGATCAAGGCGCGCTATCTCGACCAGCCGGGTTGGACCAGGCACTGGCAGCCGCAGGCGCAGAGCCCGTGGCTGTACAACGCCGGGCAGAAAATCCTCATCAGCTATGAGGACCCGCGTTCGATCGGCCTGCGTGCGCAGTTCGCCCGCGAGCAGGGCCTGGCCGGAGTGTTCATGTGGGAGCTGACCGGTGACGACGATCAGGCCAGCCTGCTCAACGCCATGCTCGGCCCGTGGCAGAAGGCGCGCATCGGCGATTGAGTCGCCTGCTGGCACCGGGCCGATGCCCGGCGCCATGCCGCAACGCCAGCGACCCGACACCGCACAGTGCGATGACGCCGGCGGCGCTACGCTTTGCGCATGATCCATCTCGAACGCCTGGACCACCTGGTTCTCACCGTCGCCGACATCGAACGCAGCTGTGACTTCTACCAGCGCGTGCTCGGCATGCAGGTCGTACGCTTCGGCGCGGGACGTAGCGCGCTGCAGTTCGGCCAGCAGAAGATCAACCTGCATCCGGCCAATGCGCCACTGCAGCCGCATGCGCTGCGACCCACGCCGGGGAGTGCCGATCTGTGCCTGGTCACGCGCACAGTGATGGTCGATGTGCTGGCACACCTGCAGGCGCAGGCCATTGTGGTGGAGGAGGGGCCGGTCGCGCGTACCGGTGCGCTGGGACCGATCGAATCAGTGTACTTCCGCGACCCGGATGGCAACCTGATCGAAGTGAGTCGTTACCCGGGCGAAGAGCGCCCGCAGCGGTAGCGCCGGCCCGTGTCCGGCGACGCTTCAGTTCGCCCAGACGCTGTTCGGATCGCCGTTGCGGGCGCGGCGCTGGCTGGCGACGGCCAGGCGGGCGAAGCCGAAGGCCATGGCCAGCGCGATGGCATCGATCCAGAACAGCGGCCACTGGCCACGCGCGGCGGCGCGCCACAGCCAGTCACCATTGAGTGCACCGTGCAGGACCGGCACCAGTGCAGTGCTGATCGCTGCGGCCCACAGCAGTTCGCGCGCGGCCTGCGCGGGGCGGCGCAGTGCAGCCCACAGCGCACAGGCTGCCCAGCTGCCGAAGCAGGCCCAGCGGATGCCGTGGTCGACCGCCGACGGTGCCAGCCGCTCCAGCACCAGTGCGGTGACGAACGCGATCGAGATCGCCACGCACAGGCCGATGCACACCCCGACCGTGGCCCGCGCCATGTTCACACCGGCACGTGGCTGTTGTGGCTGGCGACGCTTGCGCCGCGACTCGATCCACAGCAGGTTGCCGGAGTAGAACAGGAACGCACCGCCGAGGCCGAGCAGGAAGTACAGCCAGACCACCACGCCGTTGCCGAACTCACCGAAGTGCAGCGCGTAGGCGGCGCTGAGCGTGGCGTGGTTGGCGTCGCGCTGGCCCGGCAGCTGCGACGCGAGCAGGTTGCCGGTGGCGACGTCCAATGCCACGGCACCAAGCGGGCCGAGGGTGCCACTGGCCTCGCCGGTGATCTCGATCGTGGCGTTGGCATCGCCGCCATTGGCCAGCTTCAGGTAGGCCGGTTCAAAGTTGGCCACGCCCTGCGCGCGGGCCACTTCAAGTGCGCGCGCATGCAGCACGCGCAGGCTGCCCGGTGGTGCCGGAATCCCGCTGGCATCGCGCACCGGCGCAGTGTCCATCGCGGTCGGTACCGCTTGCAGCGCCTTGCCGTCGTAGATCAGCGGATTGAGCAGGGCCATCTGCACGAACACCAGGCACAGCAGGGCGCCCGTGACTGCGAACATCAGGTGGAAAGGCAGGCTGAGCACGCCGATCACGTTGTGCGCGTCCTGCCACAGCTGCTTCAGGTTGCGGCCCGGGCGCAGCGCGAACAGGTCGCCGAACAGCCTCGGCAGGTGGATCACCAGGCCGCTCAGCAGCGCCATGCCATACAGCAGGCTGACGATGCCCATCACATAGATGCCGGCCACCGGCAGGCCGAGGCTGTAGTGCAGTTCGTTGACCAGTTCTGCCAGTCCGGTCTGCGGCGGCGAGGTGCTGCCGGCGATCTGGCCCGGCCAGGCGTAGCGCCAGCTGCCGTCATCGGCCTGCCAGTACGCCAGGGGCTGCGGGTGTTCGGTGCCGGGGAAGGTCATGCCAACGTGGCGGCGGGCCTCCGGGTGTGTCGCCAGTACGTCTTCCAGCAGGTACTGCGCATCGTCCAGGCCCGCCGGCAAGGCGGTGGCTGCGCCCGGGGTCTGCCACAGCGGCAAGTCGTGATGGAACAGGGTCAGCGCACCCGCATAGAAGGCCACGAAAAGGCCGAAGCCGGCGACCAGGCCGACCCAGGTGTGCAGGGTGGTGAACGTGCGCAGCGTCTGCGAACTGAACTTCATGGGGGAGCTCTCATTGCACCGCGCCGGTCAGGCGCAGCAGCCCGAGCACGGCGAAGCCGGCCGCGGCGCTGCCACCCAGAACCAGCCAGGCGCGCAGTGCGCTGCGGAAGCTGAACGCCCACAGGGCGGCCAGCATCCATAACGGGATGAAGGCGATCAGGGTCGGCACCAGTGCGCGCTGCCACGGGCCGGGCGGCAGCCAGGCCAGCAGGCCGGTGGCGGCGGCCGCAAGCAGGAAGCCAGCGATGATGCCGGCGAAGGCGCGCGGCCACATCAGGGTGACTCCGTGCCCGGGCGATGCCAGGCGGCCAGCGCCGGCAACAGCATCGCAGCGAGCATCCAGGTGCACAGCATCGCCACCAGGCCGGCAGCGAAGCCGAGTTCGGCCATCCACAACCACAGGGCAGCAGCGGCGGCGACCAGGCCGATCTGGCGGCCGAGACGACCGGCACGGCGCAGGCGGGGCCAACGGCAGTGCGGCGAGGCGGCATAGAAGGCCAGTGCCGAAAACATCGCTGCCAGCATGCCCAGGCTGCAGAAGCCCAGGGTGGAAAGGCCGACGGTGATCATTGCGGGCGGGCGCCGCGGCAGTGGGCCGGCGAACGCGGGGCACGGGCGGGGCCGGCGGGAGCCGGTCGGAGCGGGTGGCGCATCACGAGGTCCTGGGGGAAGCGGGCAGGCTGGCACGGGGCGGGCTGCGCGGACATGGTAATCATTGCGTTTTCACGCCGCCAGCGCCGGCCATTCAGCGGACCGCACGGCAGCCCTTGGGCTTTCCGGTGCGCTGGTTTAAGATCGTCGCAGACTCCTGACTGGAACAAGGTGGCCCGCGCCCAGCGCCGGCCGAGCGTGCGACATGAGCACTACCACCGCCCACTGTTGACCTGCCCCCGAAGGCCCTGTGTTCCAGGCGCCCTCGCGGCGCTTTTTTATTGCCCGGGCCGCGGCCCGGGAACGCTTTCCAGCCCGCCCCGCGGGCCCCGCACGAAGCCACTGCGATGATCAACATTACCCTTCCCGACGGCAGCCGCCGCGAGTTCGAAAATCCCGTCAGCGTCATGGACGTCGCCCAGTCGATCGGTGCCGGCCTGGCCAAGGCCACCATCGCCGGTTCCGTCGATGGCGTGCTGGTCGATGCCAGCGACGTCATCGACCACGATGCCAGCCTGCGCATCATCACCGCCAAGGACGAGGAGGGCGTGGAGATCATCCGCCACTCCTGCGCCCACCTGGTCGGCCACGCCGTCAAGCAGCTGTACCCGGACGTGAAGATGGTGATCGGCCCGGTGATCGCCGAGGGCTTCTACTACGACATCTATTCCGAGCGCCCGTTCACGCCGGACGACATGGCCGCGATCGAGAAGCGCATGGGTGAACTGATCGCCCAGGACTACGACGTCATCAAGAAGATGACGCCGCGCGCCGAGGTGATCGAGATCTTCAAGGCCCGTGGCGAGGACTACAAGCTGCGCCTGATCGAAGACATGTCCGACGACATCCAGGCGATGGGCATGTACTACCACCAGGAATACGTGGACATGTGCCGGGGCCCGCACGTGCCGAACACGCGCTTCCTGAAGGCCTTCAAGCTGACCCGCATCTCCGGCGCCTACTGGCGCGGCGACGCGCAAAACGAGCAGCTGCAGCGCATCTACGGCACCGCCTGGGCTGACAAGAAGCAGCTGGAGGCGTACATCAAGCGCATCGAGGAAGCCGAGATGCGCGACCACCGCCGCATCGGCAAGCAGCAGGACCTGTTCCACCTGCAGGAAGAAGCCCCGGGCCTGGTGTTCTGGCACCCGAAGGGCTGGGCACTGTGGCAGGTGGTCGAGCAGTACATGCGCAAGGTCTACCGCAGCAGCGGCTACGGCGAAGTGCGCTGCCCGCAGATCCTGGACGTGAGCCTGTGGAAGAAGTCCGGCCACTGGGACAACTACCAGGACAACATGTTCTTCACCGAATCGGAGAAGCGCACGTACGCGGTCAAGCCGATGAACTGCCCGGGCCACATCCAGGTGTTCAACCAGGGCCTGCACAGCTACCGCGACCTGCCGATCCGCTACGGTGAGTTCGGTTCCTGCCACCGCAACGAGCCGTCCGGCGCGCTGCACGGCATCCTGCGCGTGCGTGGTTTCACCCAGGACGACGGCCACGTGTTCTGCACGGAAAACCAGATCGAGTCGGAAGTGACGGCCTTCCACCAGCAGGCGCTGGCGGTTTACCGGCACTTCGGCTTCGACGAGATCCAGATCAAGATCGCGCTGCGTCCGGAGTCGCGCCTGGGTGACGACGCCACCTGGGACAAGGCCGAAGGCGCGCTGCGCTCGGCGCTGACCGCCTGTGGCGTGGAATGGCAGGAGCTGCCGGGCGAGGGTGCCTTCTACGGCCCGAAGATCGAGTACCACCTGAAGGACGCGATCGGCCGTACCTGGCAGCTGGGCACCATGCAGGTCGACTTCATGATGCCGGGCCGCCTGGGCGCCGAGTACGTGGACGAGAACAGCCAGAAGAAGCACCCGGTCATGCTGCACCGCGCCATCGTCGGCTCGATGGAGCGCTTCCTGGGTATCCTGATCGAGCACCATGCCGGCCAGTTCCCGGCCTGGCTGGCACCGACCCAGGTGGTGGTGGCCAACATCACCGACGCCCAGGCCGACTACGTCTCGGGCGTGACCAAAACCCTTGCGGAGCAAGGCTTCCGCGTCAGCTCGGATTTGCGTAACGAGAAGATCGGCTATAAAATCCGCGAGCATACGTTGCAGCGCGTGCCCTACCTGCTGGTCATCGGTGACCGCGAGAAGGAGAATGGGGCTGTGGCGGTGCGTACGCGTTCTGGCGAAGACCTGGGCAGCATGAGCCTGCAGGCCTTCATCGAGCGGCTCCAGGCCGAGGGCGCGTAAGCAAAGGTCCGGTCCGGGCGCACAGGCACCCGGACCGGTTCGATACCCTTGGGAGAACGTAATATCAGCACCCCTGACAACAAACAGAACCGCAAGAATCAGGAAATCCGTGTGCCGCGCGTCCGCGTGATCGGCAGTGACGGAGAAATGATCGGCGTGTTGTCGCGCGACGAAGCGCTGTCCATGGCCGAAGATGAAGGCCTGGACCTGGTCGAGATCCAGCCGCAGGCCGATCCGCCGGTCTGCAAGATCATGGACTTCGGCAAGTTCAAGTTCGAAGCGCAGAAGAAGGCCAGCGAGGCCAAGAAGAAGACCAAGCAGGTCGAGATCAAGGAAGTGAAGTTCCGTCCGGTCACGGACGAGGGCGACTACCAGATCAAGCTGCGCAAGATGCGCGGGTTCCTTGAAGAAGGCGACAAGATCAAGGTCAACATCCGCTTCCGTGGCCGTGAAATGAGCCACCAGGAACTGGGTCGTGAAATGGCCAACCGGATCGAGGCCGATCTGGGCGAGGACATCGTCATTGAATCCCGTCCGCGCCTGGAAGGGCGTCAGATGGTCATGATGATCGCGCCGAAGAAGAAGACCTGAGGCCGGACGGGCCGCCTTCCGGGGCGCCTGGCTGAATGGTTCAGGATAAAGGGACGCCGCTGGCGTCCCTTTGCTTTTGCAGGATGCCGGTGAAGTGCCGGCGAAAGGGCTGCAGGGGCTGGTGGCAGGGCGGTTTTGCCTGTATCATGCCCGGCTCGACCCACCCAGGACGGGTCGTACGCCGATCATGGCAGGACGGAAAGAGCGGCCCAGGCCGCCGCCAGATCAGTCAGAAACCAGGGTCATATCCCATCAAGGACATTGCAATGCCCAAGATCAAGACCAACCGGGCAGCGGCCAAGCGTTTCCGCAAGACCGCCTCGGGCAAGTACAAGTGCGGCCACGCCAACCGTAGCCACATCCTCACGAAGAAAGCGACCAAGCGTAAGCGTAATCTGCGTCAGACGGGCCATGTCCGTGCAGAAGACGCAGGCCGTCTGGACCGCATGCTCCCTTACCTCTGAGGAACTGAAAAATGGCACGAGTTAAGCGTGGCGTACAGGCGCGTCGCCGCCACAAGAAGATTCTGGATCTCGCCAAGGGCTATTACAACGCCCGTCGCAAGGTCTTCCGCGTCGCCAAGCAGGCGGTCATCAAGGCACAGCAGTACGCCTACATCGGCCGTAAGCAGAAGAAGCGCAACTTCCGTTCGCTGTGGATCACCCGTATCAATGCGGCTGCCCGCATCAACGGCCTGAGCTACAGCCGCTTCATGAACGGCCTGCTGAAGGCTGGCATCACCCTGGATCGCAAGGTCCTGGCTGACATCGCCGTGCACGACGCAGCCGGTTTTGCTGCGCTGGCCGAAAAGGCCAAGGGCGCGCTGGCGGCATAAGTCCTTCCCGATGCCGTAACCGTTCACTCGGAACGGTGTCAGGTCAAGGCAATGCATGGGGAAGGGCGCAAGTCCTTCCCCATTCTTTTTTGGGTTCCGGCGAGGCCATGGCGGCAGCGCGGGGACGGCGGTGGCGACAGGGGTCGGCCCTTCGCGCATCGCGATGGCAGATCGACTGGAGTTCCGGCCCCCCATGAGCGACATCCAATCCCTCACCACCCAGGCGCTGGCCGATGTGGCCGCCGCACAGAGTCCCGACGTGCTGGAACAGCTGCGCGTGGCCCTGCTTGGCAAGAGTGGCAGCATCACCTCGCAGCTCAAGCAGCTCGGCGCCCTGCCGGCGGACGAGCGCAAGGCCGCTGGTGAAGCGATCAACCAGGCCCGCGACGCGCTGACCCGCGCGCTGGGCGAGCGCAAGGCGCTGCTGGAAGACGCAGCGCTGGATGCGCGCCTGGCCGCCGAAGCCATCGACATCACCCTGCCGGGCCGCAACGGCGACCGTGCCGGCCTGCACCCGATCACCCGCACCCTGGAGCGCATCACCGGCATCTTCGGCCGGCTGGGCTACGAGCTGTCGGAAGGGCCGGAGATCGAGGACGACTGGCACAATTTCGAGGCACTGAACTTCCCGCCGCACCATCCGGCGCGCGCCATGCACGACACCTTCTACTTCGGCGACGGCCGCCTGCTGCGCACGCACACCTCCGGCGTGCAGGTGCGCTACATGGGCGACCACGCGCCGCCACTGCGCATGATCGCCGCCGGCAAGGTGTACCGCAGCGACAGCGACCAGACCCATTCGCCGATGTTCCACCAGGTGGAAGGCCTGCTGGTGGACGAGCATTCGACCTTCGCCGACCTGAAGGGCACGCTGGCCGAGTTCGTGCGCGCGTTCTTCGAGCGCGACTTCGAGATGCGCTTCCGCCCCAGCTATTTCCCGTTCGTGGAGCCGGGCGCGGAAGTGGACATTGCCTGGCAGCAGCCCGACGGCAGCACCCGCTGGCTGGAAGTGCTGGGCTGCGGCATGGTCCATCCGAACGTGCTGCGCAACGTCGGCATCGATCCGGAGCGCTACACCGGCTTCGCGTTCGGCATGGGCGTGGAGCGTTTCGCGATGCTTCGTTACGGCGTCAACGATCTGCGCGCGTTCTTCGAGAACGACGTGCGATTCCTGAAACAGTTCGCGTAAGCCGCAACCATGTAGAGCCGAGCCATGCTCGGCTGCTCCTAAATTCGCAGGCCCAGGCGCATGCGCCGGGCCCACCAGGGTGACACCATGAAATTCTCCGAAAACTGGCTGCGCAGCCAAGTCCCGACCGGCGCCTCGCGCGATGAACTGAGTGCAGTGCTGACCGCCATCGGCCTGGAAGTGGAAGAAGTGACCGCGCTGGGCGAAGGCCTCGATCACGTGGTCGTGGCGCGCATCGTCGAGGCCGTGCGCCATCCCGAAGCTGATCGCCTGCAGGTGTGCAGGGTCGATGCCGGGCAGGGCGAACTGCTGCAGATCGTCTGCGGCGCACCGAACGCGCGCCCGGGCCTGGTCGCGCCGCTGGCCATGGTGGGTGCGCAGATCGGCGAGCTGAAGATCAAGCCGGCCAAGCTGCGCGGCGTCGAGTCCAACGGCATGCTGTGCTCGGCCAAGGAGCTGGGCCTGGACAACGATGCCTCCGGCCTGCTGGAGCTGCCCGATGACGCGCCGGTCGGCCAGGCCCTGGTCGACTACCTGGGCCTGCCGGACGCCAGCATCGAGATCAAGCTGACCCCGAACCGCGCCGACTGCTTCAGCCTGCGCGGCATCGCCTATGACGTCGCCGCCGCCACCCGCAGCGAAGTGCTGGACTTCGCTGCCGAGGCCATTCCGGCAGTCGGCAGCCGTGAGCTGAGCATCCAGCTCGACGCCGGCGCCGAAGCGCCGCGTTACCTGGGCCGTGTCATCGAGGGCGTCAACGCCGCCGCCAAGACTCCGTTGTGGATGGCCGAGCGCCTGCGCCGCAGTGGCGTGCGTCCGGTCTCGCTGCTGGTCGACATCACCCAGTATGTGATGCTGGAGCTGGGCCAGCCGATGCATGCCTACGACCTCGGCACCCTGCAGGGCAGCATTGCCGTGCGCCGTTCGCGCGCGGGCGAGACGCTGAAGCTACTGGACGGCCGCGATGCCGCGCTGGACGACAGTTTCCTGGTGGTCACCGACGCCGATCGTGCGATCGGCCTGGCTGGCCTGATGGGCGGCTTCGACACCCGTGTCACCGACGCAACCACCGCCGTGTTCCTGGAAGCCGCGCACTTCGCACCGGCTGCGATCATGGGCCGTGGCCGCAAGCTGGGCCTGCACACCGATGCCGGCCACCGCTTCGAGCGCGGCGTCGATCCGGCGCTGCCGCGCATCGCGATCGAGTACGCCACTCGCCTGGTGCTGGACCTGGCGGGCGGCACCCCGGCGCCGGTTACCGAGGCCGTGCGTGAAGCCGATCTGCCGCAGCCGGCAACCATCGTGCTGCGCCGCGCCCGCATCACCCGCGTGCTCGGCATCACCATCGACGATGCGGAAGTCGAGCGCATCCTGCGCGCGCTGGGCATGGACGTGGTTGCTGCTGCCGACGGCTGGCAGGTGGTCGCGCCGAGCCGCCGCTTCGACATCGCCATTGAAGAAGACCTGATCGAAGAGCTGGCCCGCATCCACGGTTACGAGCAGATCCCGACCACGCTGCCGGGCGGTGCCGCCCGCGTGGCGATGCCGAGCGAGACCCAGCTGGACGCGCTGAGCGTGCGCCGCCAGCTGATCGCCCGTGACCAGCAGGAAACCGTCAATTTCGCCTTCGTCGACGATGCGCTGCTGGCCCAGTGGCAGCTGCGCGACGGCCTGGTGCCACTGGCCAATCCACTGTCGGCCGAACTGGCGGTAATGCGTCCGTCGCTGCTGCCGGGCCTGGTCGCCACACTGGGCCGCAACGCCGCCCGCCAGCTCGGCCGCGTGCGCCTGTTCGAGCTCGGCCGCGTGTTCGCCCAGCAGGCCGGAGATGGCCAACCGGCACCGCTGGAAACGCCGCGCGTGGCGGCAGCTGTCTGCGGTGACGCTCAGGCGGTGCAGTGGGGCCTGCCGACTCGCAAGGTCGACTTCCATGACCTGAAGGGCGACCTGGAATCGCTGGCGGCTGCCAGTGGTGCGGTACTGGAGTTCCGCCCGTCGGCCCGTGCCTACGGCCACCCGGCGCGGTCGGCCGAGGTGTTCCGCGATGGCGTGGCGATCGGCTGGATCGGCCAGATCCACCCGCGTCTGGCCAAGGCGATGGATATCGAGGCCGATGTCTACGCCTTCGAGCTGGATCTGGAGCCGCTGGCCGCCCGTCGCCTGCCACGTGCCGGCGAGCTGTCGCGCTTCCCGGCGGTGCGTCGCGACCTGGCGTTCCTGGTGCCTGAACAGGTGGCCTGGGCCGATCTGGCGGCGACCGTGCGCCAGGCCGCCGGCCCGCTGCTGCGCGACCTGAACCTGTTCGACCGTTACGTCGGCCAGGGCGTCGAGCCGGGATTCAAGAGTCTCGCTATGGGCTTGATTTTGCAGGACAAGTCGCGCACTCTGACGGACCGCGACGTGGATGCGGTGGTGGCCGAGGCGGTCACTGCCATCGAGCGTGAACACCACGCCCGGATCCGCGGCTGAGCGGGCGGCACTCGGGGGTAGCAGGCAATGGCATTGACCAAGGCGGAGATGGCGGAAAAGCTGTTCGACGAAGTCGGTCTGAACAAGCGGGAAGCCAAGGAATTCGTCGACGCGTTTTTCGATGTGCTGCGTGAAGCATTGGAACAGGGACGTCAGGTGAAGCTGTCGGGCTTCGGCAATTTCGATCTGCGGCGCAAGAACCAGCGCCCGGGTCGCAACCCGAAGACCGGCGAGGAAATTCCGATTTCCGCCCGTACGGTGGTCACCTTCCGGCCGGGCCAGAAGCTCAAGGAGAGGGTGGAAGCTTATGCTGGATCCGGGCAGTAACCGCGAACTACCGCCGATCCCGGCCAAGCGCTACTTCACCATCGGTGAGGTCAGCGAGCTGTGCGACGTCAAGCCGCACGTCCTGCGCTACTGGGAAACCGAGTTTCCCAGCCTTGAGCCGGCCAAGCGCCGAGGCAACCGCCGCTACTACCAGCGCCATGACGTGCTGATGGTGCGGCAGATCCGCAGCCTGCTGTACGAACAGGGCTACACCATCGGTGGTGCACGCCTGCGTCTGGACGGCCCCGATGCCCGCGAGGAATCGGCGCTGAGCAACCAGATCATCAAGCAGGTACGCATGGAGCTGGAAGAAGTGCTGCAGTTGTTGCGCCGCTGATCCCATTTCCATCGTAATCCGCTATACTTCACGGCCCGCCGCACTGGCGGGCACATCGCAGCATCAGTCGGGGCGTAGCGCAGCCTGGTAGCGCATCTGCCTGGGGGGCAGAGGGTCGTCGGTTCGAATCCGGCCGTCCCGACCAAAAGCAGCGATAGAACAAGGGCTTGCGCCATGCGGTGCAGGCCCTTTTTCGTTGTGCACCCTATTACCACCCTATCGCCACCCTATCGAGGTAGCGCGATACCCGTGGTGACCGGCTGCCACGGCGCTTCATGGCCACCCAGGTAATGCTCAGTCATCGACGCGTTGCCGTGTCCCATCAGCGCTTGAATCTGTTCCGTGGTCCAGCCCGCATCGCGCAGCAGCGCACCGCCCAGGCTGCGGATCTCATGGAATGTTGGCGGTGCTTCGCCACCCACGCCGGCAGCATCGCGTGCCTTTGCGAACGCACGCGACAGCTGCTCGGGCAGCACCTGCGTGTGGTGCGCTCGGTCCTTCGCGCGCTTGTCGCTGGGCCTGGCCTTTTCCGGCAGGCGGTGGATCACGAACGGCGAAACCACGTCATCGCGGCACCTGGCCAGCAGGTCGAGCAGCGGCCCGGCCACGGCGATCTGTAGTCGAACGTTCGTCGAGCCCTCGGTTTTCGACGGCACTACCCACAGGTGGCCGTCGCGCACGTCGGCAAACTTCACCGTCACCAGCCGTATCCTTCCGGCCATGCGTTCTTCCCACGGCTTCCGCACCGCCCCAATCCCCTCTGGCTGGGTCCAGACCGGCGAGCGCTGGGCGCTTTGGTACAACGGCCGCGAGACGGCCAGCGTCACGCCCGACGGTGGTCCCGGGGGCCGGCTATGGATGGAAGGCCAGAAGATGTGGCAGGTGAAGGAAGTGCGCGCGGCCAACGTCCGGCAGGCGAAGCGGTACGCCGAGCGCTGGTGCGCGGCCAGGCTGTATCCCGATCTTCCCCTGCGCCAGGCGGTCGCCCGGCTGACCGACAGCACTCCGATCCAGCCCGAGCCGCCGCTGCCAGGCCTGCCGCCAACCCGTGAGCAGCAGCAACAGGCCCGGCGTCTGGCCGAGGCCGGGCGGTTGGAACTGGCGCGGATCAAGGAAGCGCTGGAACCGCGCCAACCGCCGAAGGAGACCAAGCCCAGGGCGAGGGATCCGATGAAGGCGTGGGTCAAGGCAGGTAGAGAGCAGCTGTCCCGCGCTCGAATCTGATCCCCCGTTCAGGGGAGGCGGTCGACTCAAAATGCTTGCCACACTTGCCCTTTCACCAGAGAGAGCAATGATGAACGCTACCAATCGAAAGACCGCCAGCTTCGGAGTGCCGTGGGAATCGGCCTACGGGTACGTACAGGCCGTCCGCGTCAACAACACGATCTTCGTGTCCGGCCAGCTCTCGCACACGCCGCAGGGCGAGCTGGTTGCGCCGGCGGAGCTGGGGGCCGACGGCAAGCCCGCCAACTTCGACACCATGGAAGCCCAGATGAGGCGCACCTACGAGAACGCGCAGGTGCTGCTGGCAGAGCTGGGTGGGTCGATCGCGGACGTGGTCGAGGAAACGCTGTTCGTCATCGACGTTCCGGCCGCTTTCGCGGCCAGTAGCAAAGTCCGGCCGGCCGTGTATGGCCAGCCGGTGCCGCAGGTGGCCAGCAACCTGATCGGGGTCTCGGCGTTGGCCTTCCCCGAGCAGCTGATTGAGATTGCCTTCCGGGCGGAAGTCCAGGGTTAAGGCACTATGTGGGCGGGGCTTGCTCCGCCCGTTCCTTGCGGTGAGTAGGCCACCGATGGTTCCTACGAGCGCCTCGGCCCGGACAAAGCCAGGACGATCTCCGGCGTGCCGTACGCTACTTCTCCGCAGCGGGCTTGGCGCGGGGCTTCAATCTGAAGCTCACGCCCATCCGGTTGATCGCGTTCATGGCCGCAATGGTGAGCGTGAGGTCGACCAGGTCTTTCTCGCCGAATACTGCGGCTACTTTTTCGTACGCCTCATCAGATGCATGGGTTTCGCTCACGAGCGTCACTTCCTCTGCCCATGCCAGTGCGGCGCGCTCTTGTTCCGAGAATAGATAGGCGGCCTCGTGCCAAACAGGTAGGAGAGCGATGGTGTCGAACGGCATGCCTTCCTTAAGCAGATCACGGGTATGAATGTCGATGCAGTGGGCGCAGCCGTTTAGCTGCGACACACGCAAAAACACCAGATGCACCAGTTTCGGCGGCAGAGAGGTGCCCGCGGTCACAAAGTGATGCAGTTGCCCCACGGCTTTGGCGCCCTCGGGAGAGACTACGAACCAGTTGGCTCGATTCATTTTAATGGGTCCTTTTCGGGTATCTGTGGGGCCGGAATCGCCCCACCCGAAGCAAGGACGCCGACGGGCAGCAGTTCGTGACACCTGCCTAGGCTCGTCGCGATCCGCTGCATGTACGCTCGCCGAGGAAGGGGATGCTGGCCGTGGGGCGCTAGATACGGGGCGCGGCGGGGAGCACCCGGAGAAGATCCTCGATTGGCGGGACAGGGAAGGGGAATTGGCTGAAGGGGGGATCGCATCGCCGCCGTTCGGATGGCGTCGGGTAGAGCCGCCATATGCACCCTATCGGCTCGTAAGTGATTGATCGGATTGGGGCGCAATTTGCACTTTTGGGATGCCCTGCGAAGGCCTGAAACCCTTACAGATCAACGGGATGGGCCTATCTGGAACGATGCCTGGGGGGCAGAGGGTCGTCGGTTCGAATCCGGCCGTCCCGACCACTGTGATGAATCAAGAAGCCCGCGCAGCGATGCGTGGGCTTTTTTGTGCGTGCGGTGTATGCTGCGCGCCACTCGTACTACCGCGGCTGCTGAACCCGGTACTCACGAGAACACATCATGGAATCTGCAAGAAACCGTGCCTGGCGTCGCAGCCAGGCCCGCAATCGTGGTGGCGACCGCGCCACGACCGCCTACCGCTACAAGCCCGAGAAGAGCTGGAAGCTGTTGTATACGCGCGATGCCAAGCTCGCGCGTGCACGCCAGCTGGGCTTCACCTATCCGGTCCTCAGCGCCCGGCAACTGCAGGAACAGGAATGATCAACCTGCTGTTCGTCTGCAGCCGCAACCAGCTGCGGAGCCCGACCGCCGAAGCCATGTGGCGACGGCGGCCCGGCTTCAACGCGCTGTCGGCCGGCACCAGCCCGCACGCACGACGCCCCATCGGCCCGGCGGATATCCGCTGGGCCGATGTCATCTTCGTGATGGAGGCCAAGCACCAGCATCGCCTGCGGGCCGCGTACGCGCGCCTGCTGGAACACAAGCGCCTGCATTGCCTGGACATCCCCGACGACTATCGCTGCATGGATCCGGTGTTGATGGACCTGCTGGACGCAAAGGTGACCACGTATCTCGATCAGCTGCCGGAAAAGCGGTAGATCAGCTCCGGATCGCCTTCGTCCAATCCATGCACGATGCCGCTGTCGATGAAACCCGAGGCGGGCATCACCTCGCGGATATGCAGCATCGTCGAGGAAGGATCGGGTGGTGCCATCGCAGGCTCCTGGACTGGATGCGCCCAGTCCATCGATCACGTCGGCCGTGTCTGCGTATCCGCCAAAGCCAGCGTGTGGTCGGCAGTCAATACACGCGGAACTCGGCACGGCAGCCGTCGCTGACCCACACCCCGCGGCGGTCCCAGCCCCAGTTGCGGTCCTCGACGCACGGCGTCACCGACTTCTGCTTGACCAGGCGCACTTCATGGCGCACCCGGATGCGGCATTCCTTGTCCTTCTGCTCGTAGGACTCGCAGACCAGGCGCTCGCCGTCGTCATCCCGATCACGATCCCGGCCGCGCCCCGGCCAGCGGCCGCGTCCCTGTTCGTCTGCCACGAACTCAGCGCGGCAGCCTTCGGTGACCCAGAGCATGCGGCGGCTCTGGCCCCAGTTCTGGTCCTCGACGCAGCGGGTGACCGACAGCTGCCTGGCCATGCGCATGCGGCCTTCGATCGGGCACTGCTGGGTCTTGTTGAACTGCGACTCGCAACGCAGCGGCGGAATGTGATCGCTGTCGTAGTCCTGGGCGGCCACCGTGGTGGCCACCAGCAGCAGGGCCAGGGCGGAGGTGGCAATGGGCGGCAACAGGCGATGGGTCATGGAGAGCCTCGGCAGGGGGAATGGGCCGCAAGAATGGACCAGCCCGAGGCCGTCGGAACGGATCGTTCCGGCGCTGGCTCAGTGGGGATTTAGTAGTGCGCACCGGCCCATGCAGGGCCTTACATCCCTTATCATCGCGGCACATCCGATCGCATCGGCTTACACCTTCTTACATGTCTCCCACGCATGCCGGCGCAGCCTGTGGCTGCCGTCACTGGCGTGCAGCCGGCTTGCGGAGGAGGATGCGCGGACCACGACGACCACAGGGGGTTGCGTTGATCAGCAGTACCGTCATTCATCGCTCGGCTGGCGCAGAGGCCGGGCAGGTGCGTGTCCTGGACACCACGTTCAAGGGCAAGCATGTGTTCATTGCGTGGGGCCTGCGCGGGCCGGAACTGACCCGCAGCGCAGACCCGCCCGCCACCGTGGCTGCGCGCAAGGCGTTGCACGCCGTGGCCGGCCACAGCGAAGGGCCGCGCAGCCCGGAGGTGTTCATCGCCAACCAGTCGGCGGTGGCGATTACCGTCTATCGGCTGCTGACCGAAGCGCGTTCGGGCGATGCCATCTTCTTCCTGTGTGATTCGCAGGCTGTGGTCGACTGGCTGATCACCGCACTGGAAGTCCAGGGCGAAGGCTGACGCTGCGCGCGGTCAGGCCAGCGCAGCGTCCACCGCCGCAAGCGCGTGCAGGGTGGTCGTGTCGAACAACGGCACCGCACTGTCCTCGGGGCGCACCAGCAGCATGATCTCGGTACAGCCGAGGATGATCGCTTCGGCGCCGCGCGCGACCAGCCGCGCAATCACGCCGGCGTACACCTGCCGCGAGTGCTCGCTGGCCACGCCGGCGATCAGCTCCTGGTAGATGATGTCGTGCACGCAGCGGCGATCATCAGCCTCCGGAACCAGTACCTGCAGCCCGAAGCGGTCCTGCAGCCGGTCGCGGTAGAACGCCTGCTCCATGGTGAAGGCGGTGCCGAGCAGTCCCACCTTGCGGATGCCTGCCTGCAGGATCGCCGTGGCGGTCGGGTCGGCGATATGCAGCAGGGGCAGCGGGCATTCGGCTTCGATCCGGCCGGCCAGCATATGCATGGTGTTGGTGCAGATCACCAGCAGCTCGGCGCCACCGGCCTGCAGTCGCCGCGCGGCATCGAGCATGTGGTTGCCCAGCACATCCCACTGACCGTCGTGCTGCAACTGCTTGATGTCGGCGAAATCCACCGACCACAGCAGCAGTTGCGCCGAATGCGCGCCACCGAGGCGGTGCCGCACCGTCTCGTTGATGAGACGGTAGTACTGCGCCGAGCTTTCCCAGCTCATGCCGCCGATCAGGCCAAGGGTCTTCATGCTCAGCTCCATGCCAGGAAGTCGTCATTGCAGCACAGCAGGTGTGGCAGTTGCACCATACATTAGTGACTGCTAATGTGTTGATCATGATCGAGAACGCCCTGTTCAAGGCGCTGGCTGACCCCACCCGCCGCCACATCTTCGAAAAGCTGGCCGATGGCGGGCGGCATGCCAGCGCGCTGCGCGAGGGCATTGCGATCAGCCAGTCTGCGATGTCCCAGCACCTGGCAGTGCTGCGCGATGCAGGGCTGGTGCGTGAGCAGCGCCAGGGGCGCTTCGTCCACTATGAAGTCGATCCGCGCGGGCTGGCCCACATCGGACGCTGGCTGCAGCGATACCGGGCCTACTGGCCGGCGCGGATGTCCGCACTGCAGAACCTGCTGGAGGAGATGGACTGATGGACGATGTACTGAAGGAAGCGGCTCCCGCGCTGGTGATGGAGCAGCGGTTGCCTGCGCCGCCGGAACGGGTCTGGCGCGCACTGTTCGATCCGGCACTGCGTGAGCGCTGGTTGCCTGCCGCCGATCTTGCCGATCCACAGCCCTGCCTGTGCGAGGAGGGGCGGGAGCTGGGATTCCGCTTGCGCGATGCACAGCCCCCACATCTGCACAGCCTTGTGTGTTTTCGGCTGCGCGCTGATGAGGATGGGGGAACGGTGCTGACCATCGTGCATCGGCTCACCGACCGGCGCGCGCTGATACCGCCGGCGTCCAACGATGACCATCGCACGGTGATGCGCGCGGCGTGAGCCGGCGCCTGGATCGAACGCTACAGGGAGCAGGCACATGCGGGACAGAATGCAGCTGGTACCGATGGTGGTGGAACGCAGCGAGCGCGGTGAGCGCTCCTATGACATCTACTCGCGGCTCCTGCGCGAGCGCATCATCTTTCTCAACGGCGAAGTCGATGACACCGTATCGGCGCTGGTCTGCGCGCAACTGCTGTTCCTTGAATCTGAAAATCCGGAGAAGCCGATCCATCTGTACATCAATTCGCCGGGTGGGGTGATCTCCAGCGGCCTGGCGATGTACGACACGATGCAATACATCTCGGCCCCGGTGCATACGCTGTGCATGGGCACCGCGCGGTCGATGGGTTCGTTCTTGCTGATGGCCGGCGAGCCGGGTCACCGCGCGGCGCTGGCCAATGCCAGCCTGCATGTGCACCAGCCGCTGGGCGGGGTGCAGGGCCAGGCTTCGGACATCTTCATCCACGCCGAGGAGATGCAGCGCACCAAGCAGCGCATCACCCAGCTGTATGCGCGGCATTGCGGACGCAGTTTCGAGGAGGTCGAACAGACCCTGGACCGCGATCGGTTCATGAGCGCCGAGCAGGCATGCGAATGGGGCCTGATCGACCAGGTACTGGTACGGCGCGACGCGCTCGCGGCCTGAGCCTGCCTCTGTAACCACCGCATCCATGCTGCACTGTGTGTGCCGCGCCAGGCCGGCGCACTCTATGCTGGTTGGATGTTCTGAAGTGGACGCCCGATATGGCCCTGCATACCTGGTGGTGGTTCCTGGCCACGGTCTTCGTGCTGTGCGGGACGCCTGGGCCCAACATGCTGCACATCCTTGGCCGCAGCGTCGGGCTGGGATTTCGCGGCAGCGTGCCGGCCATGGCCGGCTGCCTGCTGGCGATGCTGCTTGTGCTGGCGGCTTCCGCAGCGGGCCTGAGTGCGCTGCTGCATTCCTCGCCCATGCTGTTCGAGGTGCTGCGCTATCTCGGTGTGGCCTACCTGGCCTGGCTCGGCATCAAGGCCTGGCGCGACAGTTGCCGGCCCGCACCCGCGGTGGCCGATGCTGACGAGGTCACGCTGGCGCCGGTACATGGCGCAGGAACGGTGTTCCGCGGCGGCCTGTGGGTCGGCCTGAGCAATCCCAAACTACTGCTGTTCGCCGCAGCGTTCCTGCCACAGTTCGTCGACCCGTCGCGCAGCCAGGCCGTGCAGTACAGCGTGCTGGTGGCGACCTTCGCGGCCTGCGAACTGTTCTGGTACGTGATGTATGCGGCCGGTGGTCACGGCCTGCGCCGTTGGCTCGCCAAGCCATTCGCACGGCGCTGGTTCGAGCGGCTGGTGGGAAGCGTGTTCCTGGCTTTCGCAGTGGCGTTGTTGCGCTTCCGGCCGCGTTGATTCACGCCGCACACGCGGCCCGTTCACGAGCGCCGCATCGGTGGCGGCCTAGCCTGATCGCACCGTTTGCATTCCCTGCAGGGAAAGGATCGACATGATCAAGTGGGCCATCATCTTCGCCATCATCGGCATCATCGCGGGCGTGCTGGGCTTCGGCGGCATCGCTGGCGCCGCCGTGGGCATCGCCAAGTTCCTGTTCTGGGCAGGCATCATCATCGCCGTGGTGCTGTTCCTGATCGGCATGAGCGTGGCGAAGAAGGTCAGCTGAAGAAGGTCAGCTAGCGCCGTTCGCGCAGCAGCGTCTTCAGTGCGCGCTGCTGCGCGAGAACAGATTGATCACCAGTACGCCGGCGCAGATCAGGCCGATCCCGATCAATGCCGGTGCATCCAGCCGCTGCTTGAACACCACCAGGCCGATCAGCGAGATCAGCACAATGCCGACGCCGGACCAGATTGCATAGGCGATGCCGGTCGGCACCGACTTCATGGTGACCGACAGCAGGTAGAAGCACAGCCCATAGCCAATCAGCGCGCCCACTGTCGGCCACAGCCGGCTCATGCCGTCCGAGGCCTTCAGCAGCGACGTGGCAATCACTTCCAGCACGATGGCGGCGGCCAGGTAGATATAGGGGTTCATCGTGAGCTCCGGGTCACTGCGGGTCGCACCGGATCAGTCGTCGATGCGAGCGAAGCGCGCCTGCGGGCCGTGTTCGCCCGGAACCTGCTCGATGAACATCGGGTAGGGGCGTACCCACAGGCCGCCTTCGCCATAGAGTGCGCGATAAAGCACCATCGGCTCCAACGTCTCGCTGCTGCGGACGATGTCGATCACCTCGTAGTCGCCGCCCTTGAAGTGGCGATACCGGCCACGGGCGAGATCGGGCAGGGGAGTCAGCTCAGCCATGGCAGGGCGTGCTCACTTGCGCGCCGGGCTGGCGGGCTTGGCGCAGTACGCGTCGATGGCCTCGGCCGTGTTGGCCAGGCCCTGCGCCTGCGCCAGCTCCCAGGGGCGCTCGCAGCGCTGGCTGTGTTCGCACCACTGATACCCGGCAGAGCCGATACAGCCGTGCGCATCACGGTCGCCCCCCACCACCGGCGTCGCTGGCGACGCCTCAGCGGCATCAGCGCGCGCGGTCGCCGTGTCCTGGCTGGCACAGCCGGCCAGAGCCAGCAGGGCCGGGATCAGAAGAAGCACCTTCATGTGCGAGCTCCGCGCCTAAAGCGACATTTTCTGTCGCAAATAGCTCGGCAGCAAGCGCTCAATGCACGGCGGCGCGGATCAACTCTTCGATCAGGATCAGATAGCTGGCCACGAAATAGAACTTCAGCAACGTCCAGCGTTGCTGTGAGAAGAAGGTGCGCATGTGGAAGGGGCCCCTGTTGATGACGGTAGTGTGAAGCCAGCCTGACTCCGTGACAAGGATCACGGAATGAACGGGCTAAACGGACTCAGGGATGTGAGGAAAGCCAAGATCCGACGCGAAGGCGCGGCATTTTCGTACAAATCTGATAGGCCATCCCGGAGGCGGTCGCTAGCCTGATGGTGTAACGGCAAGCGGCCCGCTGCCTGCCACTGCACCCTTTCATCCGCAGGAGCCTCCCGATGGTCATCACCGTCCAATGCAATGCCCAGCGCTGGTCCGTACTGCATCCGCAGGTGAGCGACACCACCGGTTACGCCCGGGGCGCCGACGCCTTTGATGCCGCCGCCGCGCTGGCCCTGGAGCATCACCGCCGCACCGGCCAGCGCAGCACGGTGCGGGTCGAGGCGCTTGGCAACACGGTAGACGCGCTTTACGTTGGAGAGTGACGCCAGCCCCCGTAGTGCAGTCAGCCACGGTTGAGTTGTTTGAATGGGGGAACAACTGCCATCGCGCCTCCCTCTGTGCGCCGGGCCGTGAATCCCGGATGCTTGCGCCATCGTATTCATCTGGAGATCTCGATGGGCAAGGCACTCACCTGGCGCACCCTGGCCTGCACCCTGTTGCCGATGCTGGCGGCCGCCGGCGGCGCCCAGGCGCAGAGCTATGGCTACGGCTACGACGACGACCGCTATGGCGGCCGCGATGGCAGTGGCATCGTGCGCTGCGAGTCGGTCAAGAACCGCAGCAACGAGTGCCGCCTGGATGGCCGCGCGCGGCTGATCCGCCAGTTGTCCGGTTCGCCCTGTGTGGAAGGTGAGACCTGGGGCCAGTCGCGCAACGGCGTCTGGGTCACACAGGGGTGCCGTGCCGAATTCGTCGGTGAATACCGCCGCGGCGGCGGCTGGGGCGGCAATGGCGGCGGCTGGGGCAACGGCAATGGATGGGGTGGTGGCGATGTGGTCACCTGCCATTCCAATGGCCACCGGCAGGAGTACTGCGATGCCCGCATCCGCCGGGGCGTGCGCCTGATCCGCCAGGACTCGCGCAGTGCCTGCATCGAAGGCCAGAGCTGGGGCTGGGATCGCCGCGGCATCTGGGTGAGCGATGGCTGCAGGGCGCAGTTCCAGGTGAACTGAGCTTTACGGATTCAACCCATGAAAATCAGAATAATCTGATACAGCTCACATTTTGAACGCCGTATCGTCTGTGATCAGGGCGCCTTGCGTGCCCTGATTCCCGATGTCGATTGCCGTAGCCGGCATCAGCATCGCGCCGCCGTCGATACGCTGCCTCAAGGAGTGAGCTGCATGTTGATCCGCCTGCAATGCGAACAGCGCCAGTGGCGCGTGCTGCACCCGGATAGGCCGGAGCCAATCGAGTTCCGTGATGGCGCACGAGCTTATGACTTTGCCGAGACCCTGGCCCGCCTGCACTTCGTCGACACCGGGCAGCGCGCCGCCGTGCGCGTGGAGGCCAGCGGGGCGTTCGTGGAAGCGGTCAGTTACGGTTGAGCGTGGGGCGCCTGCCGGGGCAGGCCTGCGGGGTCCGGCCATCCACGCATGGCGTGGAACCACCTGCTTCCACCATGGAAGGTGCGAGCCTTCGGCTGCACCTTCCCGTGATGCGTGGATTCCTGATCGGCCTCAGCCCGCTGCGCTCAGCGGTGGGCTGCCTGCGGCCAGCTGTGGCCAACGCTTGAGCACGGCGGCGCGGATGCCGGCCGCATCGATACCGGCTTCGGCCAGCAGGTCCTCGCGGCTGGCGTGGTGCTGGTAGCTGTCGGGCAGGCCCAGGTGCAGGATCGGACGCAGCACGCCTTCGGCATTGAGCAGTTCACCGACACCGGAACCGGCACCGCCGGCCACGACGTTGTCTTCGATCGTGACCAGGCCCTCGTGCTGCGCGGCCATGGTCAGCACCAGCTCGCGATCCAGTGGCTTGATGAAGCGCATGTTGACCACGCTCAGGCCCAGTTCGCGGCCGACCTGCTCGGCGGCGGGCACGGTGCTGCCGAAGGCAAGCAGGGCGATGCGGTTGCCCTGCAGGCGCAACTCGCCCTTGCCGATCGGCAGGGTCGACAGGTCGGTGCCGGCCGCAACGCCGGTACCCGTACCGCGCGGGTAGCGCACGGCCGCCGGACCCGGGTGCTGCAGGCCGGTGCTGAGCATCTGCCGGCACTCGGCTTCATTGGAGGGTGCCATCACCACCATGTTCGGCACGCAGCGCAGGAAGCTGAGGTCGAGGTTGCCGGCGTGGGTCGCGCCGTCCGGACCGACCACGCCAGCGCGGTCGATCGCAAACAGCACGTCCAGATCCTGGATCGCCACGTCGTGCACCAGCTGGTCGTACGCACGCTGCAGGAAGGTGGAGTAGATCGCCACCACCGGCTTGCCACCCTGGGTGGCCATGCCGGCGGCGAGGGTGACCGCGTGCTGCTCGGCGATCGCCACGTCGAAATAGCGCTGCGGGTATTCCTTGCTGAAGCGCACCAGGCCAGAGCCTTCGCGCATCGCCGGAGTGATGCCGTAGAGGCGCGGCTCGGCGGCGGCGGCATCGCACAGCCAGTCGCTGAATACATCGGTATAGGTCGGCTTCTTGGCCCCGGCCTTGGCCACCAGGCCCTTGTCCGGATCGAACGGGCCCACGGCGTGGTAACCGATCTGATCGCCTTCTGCCGGCTCGTAGCCCTTGCCCTTGGTGGTCATCACATGCAGCAGCTTTGGGCCCTT
The DNA here is from genome assembly GCF_042136455.1 of Stenotrophomonas sp. 3diitr2024. Lineage (NCBI taxonomy): Bacteria > Pseudomonadati > Pseudomonadota > Gammaproteobacteria > Lysobacterales > Lysobacteraceae > Stenotrophomonas > Stenotrophomonas sp. 3diitr2024. The sequence goes on along the minus strand of NZ_JBHHMJ010000332.1, from coordinate 1,655 downwards.
GGAGGCGCGCAGCGTCTTCAGGGTGGACAACAGGGCCGGCATGTCGTGGCCGTCGATCGGGCCGGTGTAGTGGAAGCCCATTTCCTCGAACATCGTGGAGGGCACGAACATGCCCTTCCAGTGTTCTTCCCAGCGCTTCACGAAACGCGCCGGGTTGTTCTTCTTGTCACCGAGGATCTTCTTGCCACCTTCGCGCAGCGCGTTGAGCGTACGGCTGCCGGTCGCTCGGCCCAGCATCTTGGTCAGGCCGCCCACTGCCTCGGAGATCGACATGTTGTTGTCGTTGAGGATCACCAGCAGGTTCGGCTCCGGCTCCATGCCACCAGCGTGCATCAGCGCCTCGAACGCCATGCCGGCAGTCATCGCGCCGTCACCGATCACTGCCACAACCTTGCGGTCGTCGCCTTCGGACTGGCGGGCGATGGCCATGCCGAGCGCGGCCGAGATCGAGGTGGAGGAGTGGCCGACGCCGAAGGTGTCGTACTCGCTTTCCTCGCGCTTCGGGAACGGCGCGACACCGTCCTTCTGCTTGACAGTATGGATCTCGTCGCGGCGGCCGGTCAGGATCTTGTGCGGGTAGGTCTGATGGCCGACGTCCCACACCAGCTGGTCGACCGGGGTCTGGTACAGATAGTGCAGGACCACGGTGAGCTCGATAACGCCCAGGCCGGCGGCGAAGTGACCTCCGCTCTTGCCCACCGATTCGATGAGGTAGGCGCGCAGTTCGTCGGCGACCGCCCTCAATTCGGATTCGTCGAACGTGCGCAGGTCATCCGGTGTCTGGATGCGCGCGAGGCGGGGATAGCGGGCAGAGTCGATCATCATGTTCGCACTTTTTCTGAACGCCCATTTTCGCCCTCAAACGGGGGTGGGGCAAGCAAACGCCGCCGTCCGTGACAGGACGGTGAGGGTTGCATTTTCGGGCGTTCAGGTGCTGAGTTTCGAGCGCTTGGGCAACTGCGCCTTCAGGAAGGCCATCTGGTCGGCCAGGATGTTGCGGTTGGACAGGATCAGGTGCTCGATCCAGCTGGGCCGGTAGGGCACTGCCAGCAGGGGCATGCCGGCCTGCTGCGGGGTGCGGTCGCTCTTGCGCGAATTGCAGTGGAAGCACGCGGTGACCACGTTTTCCCAGCAGTCCAGGCCACCTTTGGACAGCGGCATGACATGGTCGCGGGTGAGAGTCGGGCGGGTGAACTGCTGGCCGCAGTACATGCACAGATGGGCGTCGCGGGCGAACAGGGCCTGATTGGTCAGGTTCGGCGTGGGGTCGATCGCGCGGGAGCGGGCGTGGCCGCGGGCGGCGATGATCGGGTGCAGGTCCATGCCGCTCTGCAGGCCGCTGAAGCGGTTGGTGCCACCGTGGATGTGCAGGCAGGGATCGCCGAGCGTCCAGGCCACTGCCTCGCGGGCGTAGAGGCAGGCCGCATCCTGCCAAGTGATCCAGTCCAGTACGCGTCCGTGGGCATCAAGCGAGAGCAGCCGGACCGAACCGGGGCGATGCAGCGTCGTGGCGTTGGGCGATGCTTCGGCGCCCGGAGCAGAAAACGGAGCTCCGGCTTCGATCAGACCCAAGCGTGTAGTGTCTGTCTCCATCGGGAGAACAGCTTATACCTGAATGTTGACGATTTGTGTATCGCCGACAGGCGATACACAAA
>NZ_JBHHMJ010000301.1:0-15570 GCF_042136455.1 Stenotrophomonas sp. 3diitr2024 | reverse complement strand
CCTCCATGGACTTTTCCCGTTTCTTCATCGACAGGCCGATCTTCGCGGCTGTGCTGTCGATCGTGATCTTCGCCGCAGGCCTGATCACGATTCCCATCCTGCCGATCAGCGAGTACCCGGAAGTGGTGCCGCCGTCGGTGGTCGTGCGCACGGTCTATCCGGGCGCCAACCCCAAGGTCATTGCCGAGACCGTTGCCACGCCGCTCGAAGAGGCGATCAACGGCGTCGAAGGCATGATGTACCTGAAGTCGGTGGCCGGCTCGGACGGCGTGCTGCAGATGACCGTCACCTTCCGCCCGGGCACCGATCCGGACGCGGCGGCGGTGAAGGTGCAGAACCGCGTGGCGCAGGCGCAGGCACGCCTGCCCGAGGACGTGCGCCGCCAGGGCGTGACTACGCAGAAGCAGTCGCCGACCTTCCTGATGGTGGTGCACCTGACCTCGCCGCAAGGCAAGTACGACACCCTGTACCTGCGCAACTACGCCCGCCTGCACGTCAAGGATGCGCTGGCGCGTATTCCGGGCGTGGGTGACGCGCAGATCTTCGGTGGCGGCGACTACGCCATGCGTGCCTGGCTGGATCCGGACAAGGTGGCCTCGCGCGGCCTGACCGCCAGCGACGTGGTGCGTGCCATGCGCGAGCAGAACGTGCAGGTTTCGGCCGGCCAGCTCGGCGCCGAACCGCTGCCGGATAGCAAGTTCCTGACCCTGATCAATGCCCAGGGCCGGCTGAAGACCGAAAAGGAATTCGGCGACATCGTGCTCAAGAGCGGCACCGATGGCGAGATCGTGCGCCTGTCCGACGTGGCACGCCTGGAACTGGGTGCGGGCGACTACACCCTGCGCTCGCAGCTGGACGGCAAGAACGCGGTGGGTATCGGTATCTTCCAGTCGCCGGGTGCCAACGCGCTGGAAATCCGCGATCAGGTCATCTCGACGATGGACGAGATGCAGAAGACCATGCCGGCCGATGTGAAGTACGAAGCGGTGTATGACACCACCATCTTCGTGCGCGACTCGATCAAGGCCGTGGTCTCCACGCTGCTGGAAGCGATCGCCCTGGTGGTGCTGGTCGTGATCCTGTTCCTGCAGACCTGGCGTGCCTCGATCATTCCGTTGATCGCGGTGCCGGTGTCGGTGGTGGGTACGTTCGCCGCGCTGTACCTGCTGGGCTTCTCGATCAATACGCTGAGCCTGTTCGGCCTGGTGCTCGCGATCGGCATCGTGGTCGACGACGCGATCGTGGTGGTGGAGAACGTCGAGCGCAACATCGAGGAAGGCCTGTCGCCCACCGCGGCGGCACACCAGGCCATGCGCGAGGTGTCCGGCCCGATCGTGGCGATCGCGCTGGTGCTGTGTGCCGTGTTCGTGCCGATGGCCTTCCTGTCCGGTGTCACCGGCCAGTTCTACAAGCAGTTCGCGGTCACCATCGCCATTTCCACGGTGATCTCGGCGATCAACTCGCTGACCCTGTCGCCGGCCCTGGCCGCGCGCCTGCTGAAGGCTCATGGCGCTCCGAAGGACGGCCCGAGCCGCCTGATCGACCGCCTGTTCGGCTGGGTGTTCCGTCCGTTCAACCGCTTCTTCAAGTCCAGCTCGGAGAAATACGAGCGTGGCGTGGCCCGCATCCTCGGCCGCCGCGGGGCGGTGTTCGTGGTCTACGCGATCCTGCTGGTCGGTACCGGCGTGATCTTCAAGCTGGTGCCGCCGGGCTTCATTCCGACCCAGGACAAGCTGTATCTGATCGCCGGTGTGAAGCTGCCGGAAGGTTCGTCGATCGCCCGCACCGATGAAATGCTGCGCAAGGTCGCCAAGATCGCCCAGGAAACCGATGGCGTCGCTCACACCATCTCGTTCCCCGGTCTGAACGCGCTGCAGTTCACCAATACGCCGAACACCGGTGTGGCGTTCATCCCGCTCAAGCCGTTCGCCGAGCGCCATGGCCGCACCGCGGCGCAGATCAATGCCGAGATCAACCAGAAGATTGCCGGCCTGCAGGAAGGCTTCGCGTTCGCGATGATGCCGCCGCCGATCCTCGGCCTGGGCAATGGCAACGGCTACCAGATGTTCATCGAGGACCGTGGCAACCTGGGTTACGGCGCGCTGCAGAATGCGGTGCAGGCCATGCAGGGCACCGTCGCGCAGACCCCGGGCATGGCCTTCCCGATTTCCAGCTACCAGGCCAACGTGCCGCAGCTCGATGCCGAGGTGGACCGCGTCAAGGCCAAGGCACAGGGCGTGCAGCTCACCGAGCTGTTCGACACCTTGCAGACCTACCTGGGTTCGGCCTACGTCAACGACTTCAACCAGTTCGGCCGCACCTGGCAGGTGATCGCCCAGGCCGATGGTCCGTACCGCGAGACGGTCGAGGACATCGGCAAGCTGCGTACCCGCAACGACCGCGGCGAGATGGTGCCGATCGGTTCGATGGTCACCATCAAGCAGACCTTCGGCCCGGACCCGGTGCTGCGCTTCAATGGCTATCCGGCGGCTGACCTGGCCGGTGAAGCCGACCCGCGCCTGTTGTCCTCGGCCGAGGCGATGACCAAGCTGACCGAGATCGCCGCCAAGGTGCTGCCGGTGGGCATGACCACCGAATGGACCGACCTGAGCTACCAGCAGGCAACCCAGGGCAAGGCCGCCTTCATCGTGTTCCCGGTGGCGATCATGCTGGCCTTCCTGGTGCTGGCCGCGCTGTACGAGAGCTGGTCGCTGCCGCTGGCGGTGATCCTGATCGTGCCGATGACCCTGCTGTCGGCGCTGTTCGGCGTGTGGTTGACCGGTGGTGACAACAACGTGTTCGTGCAGGTCGGCCTGGTGGTGCTGATGGGCCTGGCGTGCAAGAACGCGATCCTGATCGTCGAGTTCGCCAGAGAGCTGGAGATGGGCGGCAAGGGCATCGTTGAAGCGGCATTGGAAGCCTGCCGCCTGCGTCTGCGCCCGATCGTGATGACCTCCATCGCGTTCATCGCCGGCACCGTGCCGCTGGTGTTGTCGCACGGTGCAGGCGCCGAAGTGCGCTCGGTGACCGGTATCACCGTGTTCGCCGGCATGCTGGGCGTGACCCTGTTCGGCCTGTTCCTCACCCCGGTGTTCTACGTGGCCCTGCGCAAGTTCGTCACCCGCAACGGTGGTGGACAGCTGGTGCAGCACGGCGAGCCGACCATCCACCACTGATATGGAACCCCGTCGCCGCCGGTCATTGGCCGGTGGCGGCTTTCCCCTCACAAGGCATGCATCCATGAACACCCATCAGAACAAGATCGCGCTGGTTACCGGCGCCACCCGTGGCATCGGCCTGGAAACTGTGCGCCAGCTGGCCCAGGCTGGCGTGCACACGCTGCTGGCCGGTCGCAAGCGTGAGACCGCCGTGGAGCTGGCACTGAAGCTGCAGGCTGAAGGCCTGCCGGTCGAAGCCCTGCAACTGGACGTGACCGACGCGGCCAGCATCGCCGAAGCGGTCGAGCAGGTGCGCCAGCGCCATGGTCGTCTCGACATCCTGGTCAACAACGCCGGCATCATGATCGAGAACCCGGCGCAGGCACCGTCGGAACAGTCACTCGATACCTGGAAGCGCACCTTCGACACCAACGTCTATGCGCTGGTCGCGGTAACCCAGGCATTCCTGCCGCTGGTCAAGCAGGCCAAGTCCGGGCGCATCGTCAACGTATCGAGCATGCTCGGCTCGCAGACCCTGCACGCCGACCCGGCGTCGGGCATCTACGATTTCAAGATCCCGGCCTACAATGCCTCCAAGGCGGCGGTGAACAGCTGGACCTTGAGTCTGGCCTACGAACTGCGCAATACCCCGATCAAGGTCAACACCGTGCATCCGGGTTACGTGAAGACCGACATGAACGGCGGCAACGGCGAAATCGAAATCAGCGAAGGCGCACGTTCCAGCGTGGAAATGGCGTTGATCGGTGAATCCGGCGCCAGCGGCAGCTTCACCTACCTGGGCGAGGTGCTGCCATGGTGATCCGCACGTTGGCGATGGCCGTCTCCAGCCTGGTGCTGGCAGGCTGTGTCAGCGTCGGCCCAAACTACAAGGCGCCGATGCAGGAGCCGGTGGTCCTCCAGAGCGCACAGCAGCCGGTGTTCAGTACCGCTTCGCCGGTCGCCAGCTGGTGGGCGCAGTTCGATGATCCGGTGCTGGAACAGCTGGTGCACGGCGCACTGTCGGACAACCTGGACCTTCGCGTGGCCGTGGCCCGCGTCAGCCAGGCCCGCGCGGTGTTCGTGGAAAGCCGCCTCGACCAGGCTCCGCACGTCACCGCTGGCGGCAGCTACGACCGCCGCAAGCAACCCGATCCGCAGCTGGGTGGGCAGCGGGTGTTCAGTGAAAGCTACCAGCTCGGCTTCGACGCCGGCTGGGAGCTGGATCTGTTCGGCCGCAAGCGCCGTGCTGCCGAAGCCGCGCGCGCCGACCTCGGTGCCGAGCAGGCCAACCTGGCCGACGCGCAGGTCCTGATCGCCGCTGAAGTGGCACGCAACTACTTCGAGCTCCGTGGTACGCAGAAGCGCATCGCGGTGGCCCAGCACACGCTGGAAAACCTGCGCGATACGCAGAAGCTGACCGAGGCGCGCTGGCAGCTGGGCGCAGGCAGCGAGCTGGATGTGCAGAGCAGCCGTGCCCGCCTGAAGGCGATCGAGGCTGACATCCCGTTGCTGGAAGTGGCCGAGGCGCAGTCGCGCAACCGGCTGGCCGTGCTGCTCGGCCAGCGCCCGGAAGTGCTGACTGACATGCTCGCGCCGCACGACGTACCGGCCTTCGCCAAGGCACTGCCGCTGGGCGATACCCGCGAACTGCTGCGCCAGCGTGCCGACGTGCGCGTGGCCGAGCGTCGCCTGGCGGCTGCGACCGCACGCGTGGGCGTGGCCACGGCGGACCTGTTCCCGCGGTTGTCGCTGTCCGGCTTCGTCGGGTTCCTCGGTGGCGATGCCAGCGGCCTGGTCAATGGCAACAACAAGGCCTGGTCGCTGACCCCGTCGCTGAGCTGGGCGGCATTCGACTTCGGCACCGTGCGTGCACGCCTGCGTGCCAGCAAGGCTGAAGCCGAAGGCGTGGCCGCGCAGTATGAGCAGGCGGTACTGCTGGCCCTGGAAGACACCGAGAACGCACTGACCCGCTATTCCAAGCAGCAGGCACGGTTGGCGATCGTGGTCGAGCAGGCGCAGGCGGCACGGCGTGCCGAATCGCTGGCGCAGATCCGCTATCGCGAGGGCTCGGAGGACTTCCTGACCCTGCTGGATGCGCAGCGCACGCAGCTGGCAGCCGATGATGCGTTGGCGGCGGCCGAGTCCGAGGTCAATGTCAGCGTGGTGGGCGTGTACAAGGCGCTCGGAGGCTGGGGGCAATCACCGCAGCAACCGAGCGTGGCGCAGGTGCAGTGACTCCGGGGGAACGGAGGCCGTGGCTTCCGTCCCCTTGCTCTTTCAGGGCCACTGATTGGCCGGCACCTCGCGCTCGCGCATGCGCACGATGCAGAAGCGATGGCCGGTCGGTGCTTCCATTACCCACCAGCGCTTGACGAAGCCTATCCGTCGCGCGCCGAGCTTCTCCAGGCGGTCGGCCTCGGCATCGATGTCGTCGCTCTCGATGTCCAGATGCACCCGTGACGGATGATCGACCCGCTGGACTTCAACGTCCAGGCCCGCCGGTGCGCCCAGCAGGTCGGCATACTCGGCGCCCCCTTCGGCACGCGCCGCCTGTGCCTGCAGACCGAGCGCGGCGGCCCAGAAACGGGCGCCTTCGTCGGCGGGAAGGTCCTGGCAGTCGATGATGAATCCTGCCAGCCGGCTCTGGTGTGCCATGTGCTGCTCCGCAGTTCGAGGGGTACGCGGCAGGGTAGCGCGGTGCATTCCGCGTACGTCTTCACCTTCGTGACGTTTCTGACTCTGCCGGATTGCGGGCTCGCCGTGTAACTAGTGGGTCAGGCACTCGGGAGGACAGGCAATGGCGGACGGAAGGCGGGATACCCAACGGATGTTGTTCGGCGATCCGGGTCCACCGGGTGCGGGTCTGTCAGTGGCGGTCGTGGTGCTGCTGGTGCTGGCGACGATGGCCGCAGCGGTCGGTTTCCTGCGCCTGCAGGATTCGATGCTGGGGCTGGGCCTGATCGGCGTCGCCGTGTTCCTGGCGATAGGGGCCCGCATCTGCCAGGCGCGCGATCAGCATCAGGCCCTGTATCGCCTGCTGTCGCGGCAGCCGCCGCTGTAGCTGCGGCTGCCGTGCGGGGTCAGTGCTTCGGCCAGTCCAGTTCGACCACCAGCGGGAAATGATCCGATGGCAGCACGCCATCGATGCGGCGGTCATCGGTCAGGAAGCTGCGCGCGCGGAAACCGCGCACCAGCACCCAGTCCAGCTGCGCGGTGGCCTTGCCAGTGAAATCGTGGAAGGTCAGTCGCGGGCCCTGCGGTGTCTTCACCTGGGCACGGGTGTCGTGCAGTACGCGGGTGAATGCCTTGTAGGTGTCGCCGCCGGGTTCGCTGTTGAAGTCACCGGTCAGCACCACCGGCAGGTCGGCCGCCAGGCCGGCCACGCGCCTGCCGATCAGCTCGGCACCCTTCACCCGGCGTGGTTCGTCCTCGTCGCGGTAGGGCAGGTGGGTATCCATGAAATAGAAGCGGCGGCCGTCATCGATGCGGCGGAACAGCGCCCAGGTGACCATGCGTGGATACAGGTTGCCCCAGGTGATGCTGCCGGGCACATCGGGCGTATCAGACAGCCAGAAGTTGCCTGATTCCTCGATCGCCAGCACCTTGCTGTCGTAGAACACGCCCATGTGCTCGTCGCCGCTGCCGCCGCGGCGGCCCTCGCCGAACCAGCGGTATCCGGGCAGGTGCTGGGCAAGGTAATCGGCCTGCTCCTGCACCAGCTCCTGGGTACCGATCACCGCGGGGTGCGCGTCGAGGATGACCTTCACCATCGCATCGCGACGGTCGGGCCAGCGCTTGCCGGGTTCGGTATCGGCCGGGGTGCGCACATTGAACGACATCACCTTCAACGGCGCAGGGGCTGCGGCCCAGGCGCTGGTCAGAGGCAGGGCAAGCGCCAGCAGCGCAGACAGCGCGGGGCGACGGAAACGCGACAACATCGTGGAATCCCTCCATTCCATGAAAACGGTTTCACAGAGCATGCCACGAATGCGAGGGCAGCGTTATGCAGGGATGGGTGGCTCGCGGATGCCGGGCGGGCGATGAACGCCCCGCCCGGTGGACCGCGCACCGGCGATCACGGGTCGTAGCTCATCCCGTCGCCTGCCTTCTGCAATCGCGCAGATGCACAGGGCGTATGCCGCACGCTGATCAGGCAGCAGGAAGTGCCTCCATCCTGATCAGTCTTCAATCTCGCCACGGCGGCCTGCCGCGCGCACTGCCTGCGCGGTGGTGGCCACGCTCAGTCGTTGCCGCGCTCGCCGCAGGTGGTTCTCAACGGTGCGCGCAGACAGCCCCAGCGTGGCCGCTATCTCTGCCTGGCGCCGTCCAGCGGCGACCCAGCGCAGCACCTCGCGTTCGCGTGCGCTCAGCGCGCCCGCGCGGATGTCGGCCGGCGCTTCGGCAAGCCGCCGCGCCGCGCGGAAGACTGACGCGCCGACCATTTCAAGCAGCAGGCGCGCGCTGGCGGACGCATCAATCGAGGTGCCGGCGAAACTGACCGCACCCTCCAGACCGGTCGGGCCGAACACCGGCACCTGCAACCCATGCAGGCCATCGCCGCGAGGCTGCTTCACCACTTGGTAGCGCTCGCCACGCACGCCGTCGCGCTTGCTCCAGAAGAACGGCGCATTGCTGTCCAGCACATGGCGGTTGACCGGACAGGCGTGCAGGTAGCGGGCGAGTCCGCTATCGCTGCCGTCGCCGAACCAGTCACCTTCAATCCAGTACACACGCTGTGCGTCGCGCTCCAGCCCGGTTCCGGTGGCAAACACCAACAGGCGGTCGTAGCCCAATGGTGAGGCGGCGGCGCGCAGCACGCCGCCCACCGCCGGCAATGACCGCGCCTGTTCCAGTTCCAGCAGCGCGGGCACCAGCGCAGGCATTGGCTCAGCGCCCCGCCAGCGCATCGAGCAGCGTACGCGCGGCCAGCTTGCCCAACGCGTTGCCGGCCAGCGGACTGTCGCCGGTCAGCAGCAGGCGATCCTGCAGCACGCTGCCATCGATGCCCTCATTGACGATCTGCACCCCCTGCTGGGCCAGCCGTTCACCGAAGAACCAACGCAGCTGCCCGGGCATGTAGCCGATCCCCGGTGTCTGCCGGTCCATTGCGTCGGGGAAGGCACAGATGCGGTAGCCACGGAACAGCGAGGCACCCTCGGCGTCGTCGACGCCCGCCGCCAGCAGCGCCGCCGGGCCATGGCAGAGGGTGATGATGTGGCGCTGCTCGGCCATGGCCCATTGCAGCGCGGCCTTCACCGCCGCGCTCTCCGGCAGGCCGATCAACGCGCCGTGCCCACCGGGAATGAAGACGGCGGCGTAGTCCGAATCGGCGCCCAGGCCGGCCACCACCTGATCCAGCTGCAACGGCTGGCGGAAGCGTTCCTGGTAGCGTTCGTACAGGGCGCCGATTTCGCTGTCCTCGTGTGGGAAGGCCCACCATTCGAACTTGACGGCGTTGCCGGACAGCGTCGCCACGTCGATGTCGAAGCCGGCCTTGTCCAGGTGGTACATCGGCAGCAGGGTTTCCACCGGATGGTTACCGGTGGAGAACAGGTGGCCATTGGCGGTCGGCAGATAGCGCTCGTCGGCGGCGATCGTCAGCACCTTCCAGCGGCCATCGCGGCGCGCATCCGGATAGTCGGCGCCGGACAGGTCGCTCTTGGGCGAGGTGAACTGCGACAGCGAATACGGCGACGGGAAGAAGGCATCGCGCTCGGCCGGATCGGGGCTGGGCTGGCGGCTGGGCTCTTGCGTGTTCATGCAGACCTCCGTTGGGGGAAAGTGAGCCCAGCATAGGAGGCTGCGTGCGCAGGCGCGATGAGGGATTCCCCTCAATCGGCCGCAACCCGGATGCTGCAGCGCGCCACCCGGCCGGTTGGACAGTGGGATTATGTCGTGTTATCTAGCCAGTGCCGGGATAATCCCGGCATAACCACACAGCAAGCAAAGGAATGAAAATGAAAAGATTCGCCCGAGCATTGCGCGTCACTCTGAATATTCATCCGAACGAAAAGAGCAGCGTGTGGAATACCTGGCCGCTGTGGGTCGAATTCTGATCCTGCGGGCCAAACCCGCGATTGAGCGGTAGCAAGACGAAGGGACTCGTCTTTCGAGTCCCTTCCTGCCGGAGACGCACTGCATGCAAGGAATGTCGAATGAAGGCAGCGCCATTGCTGCCGAGCGCTTGGCTGCGCGCGTGGAGCGCGAAGGGCCTGTGCTGAAGCTGGAAACCGGCGGTGTTGGGGTGTTCTGCCCGGAACTGGCTGGCAAGGTCGACAAGGAGAATTCCGAGCACCTGTTCGTGGTCGAGTCGCTGGCCGACCTGTTCCGCCGTCACGAGCGCGTGCGCTGGACCGAAGTGCGCAGCCTGATCGCCACCTGTAGTGCTGAGCTCACCGGAGCACAGACCCTGGAGGCACTGCAGTCGCGCATGAGGCAGGCTCTGGATGGGGTATGCGGCCATGCGCTGGATGCCACGCCGGCGGTGTGGAAAGTGATGGCCCATCCCTTGATCCCGCTGGTGATCGACGGGCTCGATGCCCGCGGCACCGCAGCCATCGAACGCGCCCTGCATCTGCGCTACACCACCCAGGTCGAGCAGGTCATCCATCGGCGCCACCTGCTGCGCAACTTCCTCATCGGCCGTGCCGAATCACGGGCGATTGCCGCCGAACTCAAGCACCGTGTCCGCAGCGGACGTTCGGCGCTGGATTACGCGCAGTCATTGCTGAGCCTGCGAGAGCGCATCGGCCTGGACAAGGTCACCTACCTGGTCACCGTGCAGCTGATCGCCATTTCCGGCGTGCCCGGCATGATGGCCGCCTGCCTGCTGCTGGCGATGCAGATGCATCCACACTGGCGCCAGCGCATCGAGGAGGAATTCGCGCCGCTCTCGGAGGCGGAGATCCACGCGCTGCCGATGGCCAGGATTCCCTGCACGATGCGCTTCCTGAAGGAAGTGATGCGGCTGTACTCCACGCCCTTCAACAACCGTCGGGTGGCTGCCTGCGATCTGCAGGTGGAAGGGCAGGCCATCGCCGAAGGTACGGTCTTCGAGCTGAGCTCGTTCATCCAGCACCGCTCGGCGAAGTACTGGGATGACCCGCTGCAGTTCGATCCCGATCGCTGGTTGCCCGAACGGCGCAAGCGTACCGCCGGCATCTATGTGCCTTATGGCTTCCCCACGCGTTCCTGCGTGGGATCGGCGGTCGGCAATGCACAGCTGGTATTGCTGTGCGCGCTGCTGGCACGCGAGTTCCGCTTCACCCCCAGCGCCGATTATCGGCCCGAGGTGCGCATGGAGGGCTTTGCGATTCCGGCGGCGCTGCATGGCACGTTCTCGCGGCGTACGGCCGGTGCCTGATCTGTCGGGACGGCGGCTTACTTTCCCGTTCGCCCATGTGCCTGCATGTCCTCATGCAGGATCCGCCGCAGCTCGACGATGGCCGGCGTAGCTTCCTGCACGCTGTGTCCGGACACGATCACCTTCTCCGAATCCGCGTGCGGCAGGTGCGAACTCCAGTAGGGCACCAGCCCGTCATCGGTCTTCTCAAGTGGGCCATCGGCCTTGGCGCGGGCGATGATCGAGTGGTAGTGCACCTTCGGTGACATCGGCAGGTCAGCCACGGCGCGGACGAACGGGTCGTCCTTGTCCAGGTTCTGGATGCTGTTCATCTGGTAGCCGTGCTTGCCGTCATTGCGGTCGATCTGGCCGTCGTTGGCGATGGTGGCGACGTCTTCCAGCACGGTCAGTGGCAACCGCACCAGCCGGCCGATCCACCGGCCGAGGCGGGTGCCGGCCACGTCGGTACCGCGATGCGGCGTGGCGATGAACACCACGCGGGACACTTCCGGTTCTGGTAGGAAGGTCAGCACCGGTGCGCCTTTGGTGCGCAGCAGTTCGCGCTGGGCGGGCGTCATCTGCGCGGTGGCCAGCAGGGTGTCGACCAGGTGGTCGCCGGAGGAGGAGATCATCAACCGTGCGATCACCCCTCCCATGCTGTGCCCCACCAGCACCATGTCATGCGAGGCCTGCGCCTTGCCGCTGGGGTCGAAGTGCTTGAACACTTCAGTCAGCGTGTGGCGCATCGCATCGTGGCTCATCGCGATGGGCATGTTGGTCGGGTAATAGAACTGCCAGACCTGGAACTCCCTGCGGATATCGTCGTCGCGCAGCAGTTCGTTGGCCACGTTGACCCAGGCTTCCGGACTGCTGGCCAGGCCATGGATCATCAGCAGCACGCGGCGGTTCGGGTCGTAGGGCTGCATCATGTACAGATGCGGCGTGTCGATGCCGCCCTTGCCACCGAACAGCGTGCGCAACGACTGTCGGCTGAAGTTGGAGCGGGCCAGCCACAGCGCATAGCCGGCAGTGAAGTTGGCCGCCAGTGGCACCTGCTGGCCGTGCAGGGTCACTTCCGAAACCTGGTAGGGATCGTGGATCTCCAGCTCCGGCTCGTCATCGTGCAGCACCTCCCACAGGTTTTTCCCCGAGAAGCGCAATAGCACCGTCATCGATGGCGAGGGCATCTCGCTCCAGCTCTGCGTGGCAGAACGTCTTGCCTGCGCCGCCTGCGCCGCCGCCGGAGGCGTGGTGGCCGTGCTGCCGGCCGGGCCATCCATCACTGCCACCAGTTCGGCACCGAAGCCATCGCGGCGATGCACGCTTCGCAGCGTGCCGGTGAACGACAGCGAGGCGGCGGGTACCAGCTCGCTGGGGGTACGCTGGTCCAGCGCCGATGCTTCGTCTGAAGGGGCCAGCACGAAGGTCCAGCGGCCCAGCTGGAAATGGCTGGCCTGGCCGTGCACGCGCCCGGTGGCATAGGCGTTGTAAAGCTGGACCGAGGCTTCCTGCACCGCCAGGTTGTAGTAATCGCGCACCTGGGTCTGGCGGTCTTCGAAGCCGCGCTGGTTCGCCGTGCGCTCGGTGAAGAACAGATAGGCATAGGCCTGGCGCGCGACCTGCATCCACGCATCGAGGCGTGGCTGGAAGTCGGCATCCAGCTCGGTGACTGCGGTCTTGGCGCGGCCGGATGCCGAGTACTCGCGCTTTGGCGCCGGCAGGGTCATCGCATACTGCAGCCACAACTCGGCCAGGCTGGAGCGCTTGTCTTCCTCGCGCACCACGATGCTGCTTTCCATGGCCTCGATGCAGGGCAGGCCGGGCTTGGCACAGACGCCCTCATCGAGCCCGGCCACGCGCAGGGTCTCAATGGTCGCCGCGCTGAGCTTGCCGGAGGTCAGGATGTCACCGCGCTTGAGCGCGATGTACTGGCCGGGCGTGACCGAGGCAACCTGCACCGACGGCCCGAACTGGCGCAGCGTCGCGCAGCCGCCCAGGGTGAGCAGCACGGTGATGATGAGGGTCGTGCGGCCGATGAAGCCCAAGCCCGTGGTAGCCATGCGATCCTCCTGCGCGGTGGCGCCACTCTAGCGGTGGGCCTGTCAAAGCGGAATAGACCGGACGGTCGGTTTGGGCCTGGCCGCCTTGGGTGATTCAGCCATTCCCGTGTGACACTGCGGCCAATGAAAAGGACACGGTGATCGCGATGGTCTGGCTGGAAACGCGTATTCCCCCGCCCGTGGTAATGCTGCTGTTCGCCGCTATGGGCTTTGCAGCACGCTGGCTGTGGCCGGGTTTGCACCTTCGGGTGCCGGTGCCGGTTCTGCTGGCAGGGGTGACGGTGACGCTGGGTGTCGTGCTCAACCTGCTGCCCAAGGTCTCTTTCCGGCGCGCCGGTACCACCGTCAATCCTCTGCGACCTTCGGCGTCGAGCGCGCTGGTTACCAGCGGAATCTACCGCCGCACCCGAAATCCGATGTATCTCGGCCAGGCGCTGGTCCTGTTTGGTGCCATGGTGTACCTGCAGAACCTGATCGCGCTGCTGGTGGTGCCGCTGTTCCTGGCGTACATCACTTGGCTGCAGATCTTGCCGGAGGAGCGGGCACTGATGGCCCGCTTTCCCGAGGCGTACGCGCAGTACCGTCATCGCGTGCCACGCTGGCTGTAGCGTCGGCTACGCCATCAGCGGCTGATCTGGCACTTCACCGCCGCCGAATAGCCCTCGTAGTCGTCGCCTGCGATCACGTGCAGGGTGTGGTGCTTGTCGATGCGCTTCACGTACGAAGGTTCTTCGGTATTGGCATGCTCGTTGACCTCGGTCACCGACCAGTCCCTGGCCAGGCGCTTCGCGTCGACACCGTTCAGGTACACGAAGAGGCCTTTCTCGCCTTCGGCCACAGTCACATCGGCACTGTTGACCGTGCTGCCAAACAGCGCGACCGGCTTGTCCTCCGGCTCGAAGGTGCCGCCCGGCTTCTTGGCCAGGCCGGCCGCCTGCAGGGCATCGATGGCGTCGGCCGCACTGAAATCCGAGCCCGCCTTGCAGGCCAGCAGCGCTTCCAGCGTGGCGGTGCCGGGCGGCGCGATGGCCGGGGCTGCGGCGTGCGTGGCTGGGGCGGCGGCGAGCGCGGTGAGGAACAGGGCGAGCGTGGTTGTGGCGATTTTCATTGCAGATCCTTCTGGCGGTCGCGGATGGAGGAACTGTTGTGTTGGCGGTGTCATCCCGATTATGCGCCACACGTCCTGCGCGACGTGCAGGCACAAAAAAGCCGGAACCCCAGTTGACGGGAGATCCGGCTTCTTGCGGCCTCGACAGGCCATACAGATGGTGGAGGTGGGCGGAATTGAACCGCCGTCCGAAGGCACTCCATCCCCAGCACTACATGCTTAGCTCACCGTTGGATCTCGTCCCCGAACAGCACGGTGCGCAAAGCGCATCCGGGAACCAGCCTGTTGTGTTCTAGTGCCGGACTGACAGGCAGCCGTCCAGCGCGATTCCATGATAGTGACTCTACACCGCGAGCATGGACACAAGCGGTTTCGAGGCTTAGGCCTTAAGCGGCCAGAGCGTAGTTGTCGTCGTTGGCAACTAGAGTTTTGCAGCTGGATTTACGAGGAAAGCTACCCCCTCGGCATGCGCCAGGCGACTTCACAACCCCCGTCGAAACCAATGCACCCCCGGTTTCTTCAAGTTCTGCAAGGTACAAGGCCCGTTTCGTGTCGCCACGCTCAGTGCCTGCCCAACGCTGGCAATGCTACGCCAAAACAGCTGAACAGTCACCTTGGCAATCCGCAACAAGTTGTAGAGCCTCCGTCATAGCGGATTGGTAACGTCATGGGCACGAATTTGCGACACACTGGCGGCGACCATCCGGGCCAGGACAAACACGGAGACTGTGGGTGACCGAGGCAAGCCAACAACGCAGCCTGCGACAGCTGGTCGGACCCGTCGGGGCCGACTACCAGCGACGGGCATTGCCCCCTGGCTGGGTCTGGGCCGTGCTGGGCGCGCTGCTGGCGGCCACCTGCCTGACCGAACTGCCGGCCACCGCGGCCGCGGCACTGGTCGCCAGTGCGGTGGTGGTGCACTGGTCGCAGCGCGGTCGCATCCATTGGCTGGGCTGGCGCCTGCCGGGCCTGGCGGTGTTGGCGGCCCTGCTGTGGGGGCCGGAAGTGCTGTCGCAGTGGTTCGAGCACGGGCTGGCCGTGGTCCTGATGTCGCTGGCCAGCCTCAGCATCGGCGTGCATGTGTGGCAGTCGCGGCAGATGGCGCAGCAGCTCCAGGGCGCGGCCGATTCGATGGATGACGCCCAGTTGCTGGCCCTGCTGCCGGCCGACGCAGCCCAGCTGGCGCAGCGGTGGCGCGCCGGCGATGACCGGCATGCGCCCGAACTGGCGGTGGTGATGCATCTGGCCGTGATGCACGCGGCGCTGGCACCGCGCATGCGCGGGCAGGGCGTGCTGGCGGGGTGACCGGCAGGCAACTCCAGCGCCGACACGACTACGACCCCGACAACGCCTTGCGCAGGTAGATCCGCTCGTGACCGGGTGGGCAGTCGGGCACGAGCCCATACACGGTGTAGCCCTGCCGCAGGTAGAAGGCTTCGGCCTGCCAGTCGAAGGTATCCAGCATCACGCTGCGGGCGCCAAGCTGGCGCGCGGCGGCTTCTGCTTCCGCCAGCAGGCGCTGGCCGATGCCTTGCCCGCGCAGTTCCGGATCCACCCACAGCACATGTACCTGCAGCCAGCCGGCACAGACGTCGGCCAGCACGCCGCCGCGCAGCCTGCCGTGCTCGTCATGCCAGGCCAGGCGGACTGGGGTCTCATCGAACGCATCGCCGCCGTGGGCCTGGTTGAAGGCCAGCAGGCGCGCGCACAACGTGCGCGTTTCATCGGCGCTGGCAGTCGCCATGGCGCCGACGGGAGTGATCATGCGTCGCGGGCGCGACTGATCGAGGCCACCGGCCCGAAGGTCTCGGTATCGAAGGCCTGCATGCCAGGCTCTACGTCGGCCAGCACGGTGGGTGCATAGAAGGCTCCAGGGCGATCCAGCGGGTGGCCGCCAACCAG
>NZ_JBHHMJ010000267.1:0-3414 GCF_042136455.1 Stenotrophomonas sp. 3diitr2024 | reverse complement strand
CGGCCGGTCGCCCCGGCCCGGGCCGTACCCAAGCAGGTGCAGCTGGAGCGCCTGTACGACGAGTACTGGGATGCCTCGATGCGGTTGAACCCGCTGCAGGCCACCTTCCAGGGCGAGGCCCGCTACAACGACCAGCTGCCCAACATCCTGTCCGCCGCTTGGCGCCAGCAGTCGCACGACTTCACCACGCAATGGCTGGGCAAGGTCGAGAAGCTCGGCAGTGACGGCCTGCAGGGCCAGGACCTGCTCAGCTACGAGATCTTCGTGCGCGACGCGCGCGCATCGCTGGCCGCCGAGCGCTACCCGAGCTGGATGATGCCGATCAGCCAGTACTACAACATCGGCAGCATCATGGCGATCCTCGGCTCCGGTGCGGGCGCACAGCCATTCAACACCGTGCAGGACTACGACACCTGGTCACGCCGTTCGCTGGGCATTCCCGAGCTGTTCGACCAGGCCATCGACAACATGCGCCAGGGCATGAAGGCCGGCGTGGTGCAACCACGCGACCTGATGGAAAAAGTGCTGCCGCAGCTGGATGCGGTGATCAAGCCGACCGCCGAGGAGAGCATTTTCTGGTCGCCGATCCGCACCATGCCGAACACCATCCCGGCTGAGGACAAGGCGCGCATCAGCGCCGAATACAAGCGCATGATCGAGCTGCGCATCATGCCGGCCTACCGCGCCCTGCGCGGCTTCATCGCCACCGAATACCTGCCGGCCACACGCACCAGCAGCGGCCTGGGCGCATTGCCCGATGGCCAGGCCTGGTACGCCAACCTGATCGTGCAGACCACCGCCAGCGACCAGACCGCCGCACAACTGCATGCGCTGGGCGAACAGCGCGTGCAGGAACTGCAGGCGCAGATCGCCACGGTGATGAAGGACGCCAAGCTGCGCGGCTCTCCCACCAAGCTGCTGCGCAGCATGCGCAACGACCGCCAGTTCCAGTACGGCGACGCCAACACGCTGATCAACCGCTACCGCCAGGTGCAGCAGCAGGTCAGCGCACGCCTGCCGCAGGTGCTGGATACCTTGCCGAAGGCACCGCTGGAGGTCCGTGCGGTGGAGCCGGAGCGCGCACTGACCGCCGCCGCTGCCGCCTATCAGCCGTCGGCGGCCGGGCAACCGGGCGTGCTGTACATCAACACCCGCGACCTGCCCAGCCGCAAGCGCTGGAACGTGCCGGTGCAGTACCTGCATGAAGGGATCCCGGGCCACCACGTCCAGCTGGGCCTGCAGCAGGAGCTGGCCAAGCTGCCACGCTTCCGCCGCCTCGGTGGCGATCTCGCCTTCGTCGAAGGCTGGGGCCTGTACGCCGAAACGCTGGGCGAGGACCTGGGCATCTACACCGATCCCTACGACCGCATCGGCTACCTGTACTCGCGCCTGCTGCGCGCCGCCCGCGTGGTGGCCGATACCGGCGTGAACGCCCAGGGCTGGAGCAAGCAGCAGGCCGTCAGCTACCTGCAGAAGACCGTGGACATGAGCAGTGACGACGCCAACGCCGAGGTGGAGCGGATCATGGCCCAGCCCGGCCAGGCACTGTCGAACGTCGCCGGCCTGACCACCATCGTTGCCCTGCGCGACAAGGCCAAGGCGCGCCAGGGCGCCGCCTTCGACCTGCGCCGCTTCCACGCCGAACTGCTGAAGGACGGCTCAATGCCGCTGGACGTGCTTGACCGTAAGATGGAACGCTGGATGGTGCAGCCGGCCAGCACTACGCCCACGCCTTCACCTTGACCCCTCCGGAGCCGTCATGCGCCCTGCCGTCGCCCTGTTCGCCGTCGTGCTGGGCCTGCTGCCTTCAACGGGTATCGCCGCACCGGTGCTGAAACCACCGGATGCGGGCATCGACGGCCTGATGCAGGCCTACGACGGCCAGGTACCCGGCGCTGCAGTCCTGGTGCTGCACGACGGGCAAGCGGTGTTCCGCCGTGGCTACGGCCTGGCGGTGGTGGAGGACGGCACCGCCGTCACCCCGGCCAGCAACTTCCGGCTGGCCTCGGTCAGCAAGCAGTTCACCGCTGCGGCGGTGCTGCTGCTGGTGGAGGATGGCCGGCTTGGGCTGGATCAACCTGCCCGGCAGTGGCTGCCCGAACTGCCCCCGGCTGCCGCGGCCATCACGATCCGCCAGCTGCTATCGCACACCGGCGGCCTGCTCGACTACGAAGACCTGATGGATCCGGCTGACACTCGGCAGGTGCATGACGCCGATGTGCTGACCCTGCTGTCGCGCCAGGACCGGCTGAACTTCGCGCCGGGCACGCAGTACCACTACAGCAACAGCGGCTATGCGCTGCTGGCACTGATCGTCGGCCGCGCCTCCGGCCTGGATTTCGCAGCCTTCCTGCAACAGCGCATCTTCCGCCCGCTAGGCATGGCCCACACCGTGGCCCATCAGGACGGCATCGATACCATCGCCGCACGCGCCTATGGCTACAGCTGGATCGATGGCCGCTGGCAGCGCACCGACCAGAGCGCCACCAGTGCCGTGCTCGGCGATGGCGGGATCTACTCCTCGCTGGACGACCTCGCCCGCTGGGATGCGGCGCTGTACGACGACCGCCTGCTGTCGAAGGCCTCGCGCCGCGCGATGTTCAGCCCGGCCACATCGACATCCGAACCGGATGTGCCGCACTACGGCTTCGGATGGCGCCTGAACGGCCCGGTGCAATGGCACAGCGGCGAAAGCATCGGCTTCCGAAATGTGATCGTTCGATACCCGGAAAAGCACTTGACCGTGATCGTGCTGACCAATCGCAACGATCCCGAACCGTACCCGCTGGCGCAGAAGATCGCCCAGCGCTGGCTGGACACCCTGCAATGAACACCGGTTCCGACGCCCTGCTGGGCATCCACCACGCGGCACTGATCTGCAGCGATTATGCGTGTTCAAAAGACTTCTACGTCCGTATCCTCGGCCTGCGCGTACTGGCCGAGAACCACCGCGCCGCGCGAGACTCCTGGAAGCTGGATCTGGCCCTGCCCGACGGCAGCCAGCTGGAACTGTTCTCGTTCCCCTCGCCACCGCCCCGCCCCAGCCGCCCGGAGGCCCAGGGCCTGCGCCACCTCGCGTTCCGGGTCGCTGCGCTGGAGCCGTTCATCGAACGCCTGGCCAGCCACGGCGTGGACTGCGAACCGATCCGCGTGGACGAATACACCGGCCGCCGCTTCACCTTCTTCGCCGACCCGGATGGCCTGCCGCTGGAGCTGTACGAAGTCGGTTGAGGCCCCGGGGGTCAGATCCCTTTTCCGACGGAAAAGGGATCTTGATCTGGCCCCCTGAAAACGGACGCCATGAAGCCGTTTCAGGCGGCAGCCCGGAGCTGCCGGGCGTAGTTGTTAGGCGAGTGGTAGCCCAGCGCCGAGTGTAGCCGGGCTGGATTGTAGAAGCCGTGGATGTAAGCAGCG
>NZ_JBHHMJ010000261.1:0-4122 GCF_042136455.1 Stenotrophomonas sp. 3diitr2024 | reverse complement strand
GACGCCGCCCATCGGGGCGGCGTCGGAAGGGTTACTTGACCACGCGCAGGTTCGGGCGGCCCTTCGGCGGCGGACTGGCCGGCGGCGTGTCGTCCGGCGGCGTGCCTTCCTCGTGCAGCAGCTCATCGCGGGTCGGTGCGGTTTCGTTGCCCGGAATGTCATCCGGCAATGCCATGCCCTGCCCGGTCTCGCGGGCGTAGACCGCCAGCACGGCGCTGATCGGCACCTGCACCGGGTAGCTGGTTCCGGAGAAGCGGGCCGAGAAGCTCACCATTTCGTTGTCGATCATCAGCCGCACCACGGCACGTTCGGCGATGTTGAGCACGACCCGGCCATCCTTGACCGCCGAAGGCGGGACCTGCACGCCGGGGACGCCGGCGTCGACCAGGATGTGCGGGGTCAGCTGGTTGTCGTTGATCCATTCCACCAGCGCCCGCAGCAGGTACGGGCGGTGGCTGGTCATGTGGAAGAAGTCTTCGGTCATGCGTGAAGTGTACGCGCCCGGCGCCCCGCCGGGGCGGATCGTCTGCACGCCGGTCGGCGTGCAGACGGGTAACGCGGGGCCGGATCAGACCGGCAGGTCGCGCAGTTTCTTTTCCTGCTCGGTCAGGCTGCGGACAAATCCCGGATGGCGGAAGATGCGGTTGCCGTAGTCCTCGATCGCCTTGCCGTCCTTCGGCAGCGGCACATCCAGCGACTGCAGGCGCCAGATGATCGGCGCCATCGCGCAGTCGGCCAGGCTCATTTCCGGGTTGAGGAAGAACTTGCTGGCCTTGAACAGCGGCAGCGACGCGGTCAGCAGTTCCTTCAGCCGCTTGCGCCCAGCCTCGGCCTGGGTCTTGTTGCCCAGCTGGATGGCCTGCACCTGCGGCACCCAGTCGTGCTCGATGCGGAGCATGGCCAGGCGGATGCGTGCACGCGACAACGGGTCGACCGGCATCAGTGGCGGATGCGGGTAGCGCTCATCCAGGTACTCGCTGACCACCGATGCGGCGTACAGCACCAGCTCGCGTTCGACCAGGGTCGGCACCGAGTGGTACGGATTGAGGTCGATCAGGTCTTCAGGCGGGTTCTGCGGATCGACCGGAACGAAGTCGAAGGTGACGCCCTTGGCCGCCAGGACCAGGCGTACACGGTGGCACAGTACGTCGTCGTTCGAGGAAAACAGCGTCAGTGTATTGCGCATGCGTACGCTCGCCGCCATCAAAGGCTCTCCCACGACAGGAGACCGCCTGCCGCATCGGCGCCGCCGGCACCGTGCCAGCGGTCGACTCCTCCCCGAGTGTGCAACCGACCATCACAAAAGCCAATAGGCCCATGCGATGGCCGGTGGCAGAATCAGTGAACGTCCTTCCAGTATTCCTTCTTCAGCAGGTACAGCAGGAAGGTCAGCAGGGCCAGGAACAGGATCACCCACACGCCCAGCTGCTGGCGCTTGAGTGCGGCCGGTTCGCCGGCGTATTCGAGGAAGTTGGTGATGTCCCGCACGGCCTGGTCGTACTGCCCGGCATCGACCGATCCCGGCGTTTCAATCTTCAGGCCGGTCACCGGCGGGTCCATACCGGGCGCTTCCGCCTTGCCGTGCACCGCATGCTGCAGCCCCTGCATCTCCCACAGCGGGTTGGGCATGGAGGCGTTGGCGAACAGCGCGTTGTTCCAGCCCAGCGGGCGGCTGCTGTCCAGATAGAACGACTTGAGATAGGTATAGACCCAGTCGCTGCCACGCACACGCGCGATCAGGCTGAGATCGGGCGGCATCTTGCCGAACCACTTCTCCGCGTTTTCCTTGGGCATCGCCACCGGGATCGGGTCGCCGATCGCCGAGCCGGTGAAGTTGAGGTTGTTCATCACCTCTTCTTCGGTCAGGCCCAGGTCCTGCGCCATCCGCGAGTAGCGCAGGTACTTCAGCGCGTGGCAGCCGGAGCAGTAGTTCATGTACAGCTGCGCACCCCGCTGCAGCGAGGCGCGGTCACCGAGGTCGTTGCCGGCCTGCAGCAGCTTGGTGCCGCCCTCGGCGGCGGAGGCCAGGAAACTGCCCAGCATCAGGGTGGCCGTCAGGGCCAGCCGGACCATCCAGCGCTCAGTCATGCGTGGTCACCCTCTCCGGTACCGGCTTGGTCTTGTCCAACCTTGTCCATAGCGGCATGGTGATGAAGAACGCGAAGTACAGGAAGGTCAGCACCCGCCCGATGTAGGTTTCATGCACGTCGGTGCCCGGGCCGGAGCCGATCACGCCCAGCCACACGAAGCACACCGCCAGCACGCCCAGCATCACCTTCGAGATCCAGCCGCGGTAGCGCACCGACTTCACCCTGGCCTTGTCCAGCCACGGCACCAGGAACAGGATCGCAATGGCCGAGAACATCACCAGCACGCCACCGAGCTTGTTCGGTACCACGCGCAACATCGCGTAGTAAGGCGTGTAGTACCAGACCGGCTTGATGTGTTCGGGGGTCACCAGGCGGTTGGCCTCGGTGAAGTTGTCGTGTTCCAGGAACAGGCCGCCGAAGCCCGGTGCGAAGAAGATGATGAAGGCGGCGATGATCAGAAGGAAGCCGGCGCCGACACCATCCTTGAGCGTGTAGTACGGATGGAACGGAATACCGTCGGCCGGAGCATTCGGCGACCAGCGGTTGCCCTTCGGCCCCTTCTTGATCTCCACGCCATCGGGGTTGTTCGACCCCACTTCGTGCAGCGCGCCCAGATGCAGCACCACCAGCAACAGCAGCACCAGCGGCAGTGCGATGACGTGCAGCGCGAAGAAGCGGTTGAGCGTGGCGTCACTGGGCAGGTAGTCGCCCATGATCCATTCGGTCAGGCCGTTGCCGATCACCGGTATCGCGCCGAACAGCGAGATGATCACTTTGGCGCCCCAGAACGACATCTGGCCCCACGGCAGCACATAGCCCATGAAGGCCTCGGCCATCAGCACCAGGTAGATCAGCATGCCCAGGATCCACACCAGCTCGCGCGGCTTCTGGTAGCTGCCGTACAGCAGGCCGCGGAACATGTGCAGGTAGACCACGATGAAGAAAAGCGAGGCGCCGGTGGAGTGCATGTAGCGGATCAGCCAGCCCCACTCCACATCACGCATGATGTATTCGATGGAGCCGAACGCCTCGGCGGCGCTGGTCTTGTAGTGCATCGTCAAGAAGATGCCGGTGACGATCTGGTTGACCAGCACCAGCAGTGCCAGCGAACCGAAGTAGTACCAGATGTTGAAGTTCTTCGGCGCGTAATACTCGGTAACGTGCTTGCGGTAGACCGGCATCAGGCCCGGCGCGCGGGCATTGACCCAGTCGGCGACGCCGCTGGCGGTACGGGCGAGGATATTGGCCATCAGGCTGCCCCCTGCGGATCGACACCGATGATGATGGTGTTGTCGTCCTGGTAATGGTGCGCGGGCACCTTCAGGTTGATCGGTGCCGGCACATCCTTGAAGACGCGGCCGGACATGTCGAAGCGCGACTTGTGGCAGGGGCAGAAGTAGCCCCCCTTCCACTGCGGGTCGTAGGGCTCAGGCCGGATCTCGGCGACCATTTCCGGCGAGCAGCCCAGGTGCGTGCACAGGCCGACCAGCACGGAGATGTCCGGCTTGATCGAGCGCAGCTCGGGGTTCTGCTTCAGCACGTAGTCCGGCTGCTGGTCCTTCTCGCCGGACTCGGGGTCCTTGAGGCGGCCATCCAGCCCGTGCAGTGCATCCAGGATCGCCTTGGACCGCTTGACGATCCAGATCGGCTGGCCACGCCACTCCACGATCAGGCGTTGGCCTTCCTGCAGGGCGCTGATGTCGGCCACCACCGGTGCACCGGCAAGCTTGGCACGGGCACTGGGGTTCCAGGATTTGATGAAAGGAACGGCGGTGAATCCGACGCCGACGGCGCCAACCACAGCAGTGGTGGCAGAAAGAAAACGCCGACGTCCGGTGTTGACTGGATCGTGTACCCCATCGTTGGCCATCCGGCACTCCGATATTGATTAGGTAGCTTTAAGGCTGCCAGCGGATCCGGTGGGGGCCAGAGCCGCATTGAATCATGGGCGAGTGTAGCGGAACCGTCGCGCGCCACACAACGCATTGCAACAACATTGATTACGGGGTGGCCGGCCAGCGGCCGGCACTAC
>NZ_JBHHMJ010000249.1:0-7161 GCF_042136455.1 Stenotrophomonas sp. 3diitr2024 | reverse complement strand
GAAAACGGATCTGACCCCATTTCCTGATTTCGAAATCTGACAGACAGTCATCCACGCATGGCGTGGATCTACCGTGTCGACCAAGGTCGACACCTACCAACAGCAGCACACTGTCGAAGGCGGGCACTGTGGGTTTGCGGGGTGTGAGCCGCATGGATGCGGCGACCAAGCCCCCATGGATGGGTTTACGGCGTCCCCGCAAACCCACAGTGCCCCGCCATTCCACAGAATGCCGCGTTGGCTTCTGACGTTGATTCTGCAGGTGCAGGGCTGCAAGCCCTGCCGAATCCCTAGAACGGAGCCGCGGACTCGAACGCGAGCGCCTCGCCCGTCAGCGGATGCGTGAACCGCAGGCTGCGCGCATGCAGGTGCACGCGCTGCGCCGGTGCCGCGTCATACAGCACGTCGCCAACAATCGGATGGCCAATACTGGCCATGTGCAACCGCAGCTGATGGCTGCGGCCGGTGATCGGTTCCAACGCCACGCGCGTGCGCCGCGCTTCAACATCGCGCACCAGCACGCGCCAACGCGTCAGCGCCGGCTTGCCACGCTCATGGTCGACCATCTGCTTCGGCCGGTTCGGCCAGTCCACGATCAGCGGCAGGTCCACTTCACCGGCATCGCTTTCGATCACACCCTGCACGACGGCTTCATACCGCTTGCCAACCCGGCGCTGCTCGAACTGCATCGACAACGCCGCCTGCATGTCCTTGCCACGCGCATGCAGCAGCAGTCCGGAAGTCACCTGGTCCAGGCGGTGCACGGTCAACGCATCCGGGTACAGCGACTGCAGGCGCGCGACGACGCAGTCCTGGTTCTCGGCGCTGCGGCCGGGCACGGACAGCAGGCCGGCGGGCTTTTCAGCCACCAGCAGCGCGTCGTCGATGTAGTGCAGGTGGATCATGCGGTTCCAGGAATTCCAAATGAAAACGGGGAAGCCGAAGCCTCCCCGTTTTCTGCGTACCGACCAGCGGTCGGTACCTACCTTGATGCAAGACGTACCGACCGGAGCCGGTACCGCCTGCATCAGCCCAGCAGGTGGGCGACGCCGGCGCGCTCTTCTTCCAGCTCGGCCAGGGTCTTGTCGATGTACTTCTGGCTGAAGTCGTCGATCGGCAGATCCTTGACCAGGGTGTACTTGCCGTTCTCGGTGGTCACCGCGAAACCGAAGATCACGCCTTCCGGAATGCCGTAGGAACCGTCGGACGGCACGCCCATCGTGACCCACTTGCCGTTGCTGCCCAGCACCCAGTCACGCACGTGGTCGATGGCGGCATTGGCGGCCGAAGCGGCCGAGGACGAGCCACGGGCTTCGATGATCGCCGCGCCGCGCTTGCCGACGGTCGGGATGAACGTGTTGGCGTTCCACTCCTGGTCGTTGATCGCATCGGCGATCGAGGCGCCGTCGGCGGTGGCGAAACGGTAGTCCGGGTACATGGTCGGGCTGTGGTTGCCCCACACGACCAGCTTCTCCATGCCACCGACCGGCTTGCCGAGCTTGGCCGACAGCTGGCTCAGCGCGCGGTTGTGGTCCAGGCGCAGCATGGCGGTGAAGTTTTCCGGCTTCAGGTCCGGGGCCGACTTCATCGCGATGTAGGCGTTGGTGTTGGCCGGGTTGCCGACCACCAGCACCTTCACGTCGCGGCTGGCGACCTTGTTCAGCGCCGCGCCCTGGGCGGTGAAGATCTTGGCGTTTTCCAGCAGCAGGTCCTTGCGCTCCATGCCCGGGCCACGCGGACGTGCGCCGACCAGCAGAGCGATGTCGGCGTCCTTGAACGCGACTTCGGCGTCATCGGTGCCAACCATGCCGGCCAGCAGCGGGAACGCGCAGTCTTCCAGCTCCATCATCACGCCCTTCAGGGCGGCCTGGGCCTTGTCGACCGGCAGTTCCAGCAGCTGCAGGATGACCGGCTGGTCCTTGCCCAGCATTTCGCCGGAGGCGATGCGGAACAGCAGGGCATAACCGATCTGGCCGGCGGCGCCGGTCACGGCAACACGAACGGGTGCTTTCATGGGGGTTTCCTCTTGCTTGCAAGCGTTTGATGGGACGCCGCGGGCATGGCCACGCAGGCCGGGCAGGCGGCGGGGAACAGGGAAACGGCCACCCGTGGGTGGCCGTTTCGAAGGGGGTCAGGCGGCGAGGTGCTTGTTCCACTCCGCGACGCGGTCGGCCTGGGCGGCCAGCACGGCGTCGACGTCGCCTTCCAGGGTGATCGAATGGATCACGTCGCCCTGCTTGACCGAATCGACGATGGCCTGGCCTTCCAGGACCTTGCCGAAGACGGTGTGGCGGCCGTCCAGCCAATCGGTCTTGATGTGGGTGATGAAGAACTGGCTGCCGTTGGTGTTCGGGCCGGCGTTGGCCATCGACAGCGAGCCGACCTCGTGCTTCACGCCATTCTTCTCGTCTTCGAACTTGTAGCCCGGGCCGCCGGTGCCACGACCCTGCGGGCAGCCGCCCTGGATCATGAAGTCGGCGATCACGCGGTGGAAGATCAGGCCGTCATAGAAACCGTGCTTGACCAGGTTCACGAAGTTGGCCACGGTCAGCGGCGCCTTGTCGGCGAACAGCTCGACCTTGATCGGGCCCTGGGTGGTGTCGAAAGTGGCGATGAGGGACATGAAGATCCTTGGTGCAAAGGGGAATGCGTCTAGCCACCTAGTTTACACCTGCCTCGTGGCGGCGGTGCCTTCGACCATCGGTGGAGCCCCCGCCTTCAGCCAGCGGAAGGTGAGCCGGGGGCCCGTCCTGGCGACCTCGGCCGAAGCGGCGGACAGCCAGCTGAATGGGCCGCTGGGCCGGCGTGAAATCCACCTTTTCGCGAATCGTCAAGTTCGACGTATAATGTTGGACTTCTTTTTCCAAATCCGGCGCCGACTGGCCCCCTTTCGTATGTCCATCGAAAATCTTCGCAACATCGCCATCGTCGCCCACGTCGACCATGGCAAGACCACCCTGGTCGACCAGCTGCTGAAGCAGTCCGGCACCCTGTCCGAGCGCACCGTCCTCGCCGAGCGCGTGATGGACAGCAACGACCAGGAAAAGGAACGCGGCATCACCATCCTGGCCAAGAACACCGCCATCACCTGGGAAGACAAGAAGACCGGCATCAAGAACCGGATCAACATCGTCGATACCCCCGGCCACGCCGACTTCGGCGGTGAGGTCGAGCGCGTGCTGTCGATGGTCGACACCGTGCTGATCCTGGTTGATGCGATGGACGGCCCGATGCCGCAGACCCGCTTCGTGACCCAGAAGGCCTTCGCGATGGGCTTCAAGCCGATCGTCGTGGTCAACAAGGTCGACCGTCCGGGCGCCCGTCCGGAGTGGGTGATCGACCAGGTCTTCGACCTGTTCGACAAGCTCGGCGCCACCAACGAGCAGCTGGATTTCCCGATCGTCTACGCCTCGGGCCTGAACGGCTACGCGGGCCTGGAAGACACCGTGCGCGACGGCGACATGACCCCGCTGTACGAAGCGATCATGCAGCACGCGCCGAAGCCGGAAGTGGACCCGGAAGGCCCGTTCCAGATGCGCATCAGCCAGCTGGACTACAACAACTTCGTGGGCGTGATCGGCATCGGCCGCATCCAGCGCGGCACCCTGAAGAAGAACATGCAGGTCGCGGTCATTGACCGTGAAGGCAAGAAGCGCAACGGCAAGGTGCTGCAGGTGCTGGGCTTCATGGGCCTGGAGCGCATCGAGCAGGATTCGGCCGAGGCCGGCGACATCGTGGCCATCTCCGGCATCCAGGAGCTGACCATCTCCGACACCATCTGCGCACCGGACTTCCCGGAAGCCCTGCCTGCGCTGACCGTTGACGAGCCGACCATCTCGATGACCTTCCAGGTGAACAATTCGCCGTTCGCCGGCAACAAGGACCTGTCCGGTGGCAAGTTCCTGACCAGCCGCCAGATCAAGGACCGCCTGGACCGTGAAAAGGTCCACAACGTGGCCCTGAAGGTCGAGCAGCTGGAAGACGCCGACAAGTTCCTGGTCTCCGGCCGTGGCGAACTGCACCTGTCGGTGCTGATCGAGAACATGCGCCGCGAAGGCTACGAGCTGGCTGTGTCGCGCCCGGAAGTGATCATCAAGGAAATCGACGGCCAGCTGATGGAGCCGATCGAGCAGCTGGTGGTGGACATCGAAGAAATCCACCAGGGCGGCGTGATGGAAAAGCTGGGCACCCGCAAGGGCCAGTTGAAGAACATGGAATCGGACGGCAAGGGCCGCGTGCGCCTGGAGTACCAGATCCCGGCCCGTGGCCTGATCGGCTTCCAGAACGAGTTCAAGACCCTGACCCAGGGTTCGGGCCTGCTGTTCCACGTGTTCGACCACTACGGCCCGAAGGAACAGGGCGCCATCGCCAAGCGCATCAACGGCGTGATGATCGCCAATGCGCCGGGCGTCACCCCGGCCTACTCGCTGGGTCCGCTGCAGGAACGCGGCAAGCTCTTCGCTGCCGAAGGCGACAACGTGTATGAAGGTCAGCTGGTCGGCATCCACTCCAAGGACAACGACCTGACCGTCAACGCGATCAAGACCAAGCCGCTGACCAACATGCGCGCTTCGGGCAAGGACGATGCGATCCAGCTGACCCCGGCGATCAAGTACTCGCTGGAACAGGCCCTGGACTTCATCGAAGACGACGAGCTGGTCGAGATCACCCCGAAGGAGATCCGCCTGCGCAAGAAGTTCCTGACCGAGAGCGACCGCAAGAAGGCTTCGCGCGGCGGCTGAGCCAGCACCCCGTGAACCAGAGCGGCTACAACCCGGATCCACACCGGCATCCGGGTCTGCACGTCATCGCCCTGCTCGAAGCGAGCAAGGCGATGCTGGCGCTGTTGGCCGCCACCGGGCTGGAAGTGCTCGGACCGCAGCCGCTTCGGCACGGCATCATGGTCCTGATCCGGCGTTTCAGCCTGGATCCGGACCATGGCACCCTGCCCTCGCTGCTGCATATGATCAGCCCCGACGCGGTCCACCTGGCCGCGGCGGGGATGATCGGCTACGGCCTGCTGCACCTGGTCGAAGCCTGGGGCTTGTGGCGGGCCAAGGCCTGGGCCTCCTGGCTGGGCTGCCTGACTGCCTCGCTGTACCTGCCCTTCGACATCTTCGCGATCATCCGCCACCCCGGCTGGCCGTCGTGGACGATCCTGGCGATCAACCTGATCGTGGTCTACGTTCTCGCCCGCGACCTGCGCAAGCGCCACCGCTGAGCACCGGCTACACTGGGGATTGGAGCCGACCAAGCCGCCCCATGCGCCCGTCCTTGCCGCCTCTGCTGACCTGCCTGCTCGCCGCGCTGCCTGCGCTGCTTTCGGCTGGCTGCAGCCCGGCCACGCCCAGCGCGCATGCGGCCGAACCTGCGAGCCGCAACGTGCCGTTCCCGTACGCTGAAACCGATGTTACCGACCTGCAGGCGCGGATGACCGCCGGTGAACTGGACAGCACCACCCTGACCCAGGCCTACCTGCAGCGCATCGCCGCCCTGGATCGGGCCGGGCCCCGCCTGCGCGCGGTGATCGAGCTCAACCCCGATGCCCTGAAGGAAGCCGCGGCGCGCGATCGCGAGCGCCGCGATGGACGCCTGCGTGGCCCGCTGCACGGCATCCCGGTACTGCTGAAGGACAACATCAACGCGGCGCCGATGGCCACCAGTGCCGGCTCTCTGGCCCTGCAGGGGTTCCGCCCTGACGATGCGTATCTGGTGCGGCGCCTGCGCGAGGCCGGGGCCGTGGTGCTGGGCAAGACCAATCTCAGCGAATGGGCCAATTTCCGCGGCAACGATTCGGTGTCCGGCTGGAGCGCGCGCGGCGGCCAGACCCGCAATCCCTATCGCCTCAGCCACTCGCCTTGCGGCTCCAGCAGCGGCAGCGCGGTAGCGGTCGCCGCCAACCTGGCCAGCGTGGCGATCGGCACCGAAACCGACGGCAGCATCGTCTGCCCTGCGGCGATCAATGGCATCGTCGGCCTCAAGCCGACTGTCGGCCTGGTCAGCCGCGATGGCATCATCCCGATTTCCTTCAGCCAGGACACTGCGGGACCGATGACACGCAGCGTCGCCGACGCTGCGGCCGTACTGACCGCAATTGCCGGCCGCGATGATGCCGACCCGGCCACCGCAACCATGCCCGGCCGTGCGGTGTACGACTACACCGCGCGGCTGGATCCGCAGGGACTGCGTGGCAAGCGCATCGGCCTGCTGCAGACGCCGCTGCTGAAGTACCGCGGCATGCCGCCACTGATCGAACACGCCGCCACCGAGCTGCGTCGGGCCGGTGCCGTCGTGGTGCCGGTGGAGCTGCCCAACCAGGGCGCCTGGGCCGACGCCGAACGCAAGGTACTGCTGTACGAGTTCAAGGCCGGGCTGGAGCGTTACTTCAGCACCCACCGCGCTCCCCTGCACAGCCTGGCCGAATTGATCGCCTTCAACCAGGCGCACAGCAAGCAGGAGCTTGGCCTGTTCGGCCAGGAACTGCTGGTGGAGGCCGACGCCACCGCCGGCCTGGCTGATCCCGCCTACATCCGCGCACGCAGCGATGCGCGCCGGTTGGCGGGCCCGGAAGGCATCGATGCGGCCCTCGCCGCCCACCAGCTCGACGCCCTGGTCGCGCCGACCACCGGCGTTGCGTGGCCGATCCGCAGCGAAGGCGACGACTTCCCCGGCGAGAGCTACAGTGCCGCCGCCGTCGCCGGCTATCCCAGCCTCAGCGTGCCGATGGGCCAGATCGATGGCCTGCCGGTCGGCCTGCTGTTCATGGGCACCGCCTGGAGCGAACCGAAGCTGATCGAAATGGCGTACGCCTACGAACAGCGCACCCGCGCGCGGCGGCCACCGCACTTCGGCACCGACACGCTGATCGACGCCGGCGAGCCTTGATCCGGTAGTGCCGGCCGCTGACCGGCGCTACCGTCGATGTTGTGCGCCCGGTCGACGCCAGCAGCGGCTTCGGCTTCCCGTCGGTGTCGGTGACGATGGCCACCATCACCTTCGGCTTCTTCGCGGTGCTGATCGCCCGCGAGATGCCCCACAGTGCGGCCGTGCCCACCGCGAAACGCGCGCCCTGCGCCATCACCAGGCTGTCGCCACCAGCGCTCTTCAGGGTCGCCAGGCCAATCACCATCAGCGCGCCCAGGGCCAGGCACAGCACCCAGT
>NZ_JBHHMJ010000233.1:0-325 GCF_042136455.1 Stenotrophomonas sp. 3diitr2024 | reverse complement strand
GGCGCACCGGCGCTGAAGCGTTCATTAAATGTGTTGCAGAGACGAGTGCGTGTGGCTCATTCGCCGATGTCCTCGTTCCAGATGTCGGGATGACGGCTGATGAAATCGCCCAGCAGGTTCAGCTCCTCGATGCTCGGAATCCGGCTGCGGATGGCGCGGATGACCATGCCGACCTCGCCCCGCTGCTTGAACACGTTGACGCGGAAGCGCCCGGCATCATGCCGTTGATCTGCGCCTTCACCAGCCGCAGCACGCCACGGGTGTGCAGCAGCTCATCGACGTGCATGGTCAGCGCCTCGCGCACCACCTTGGGTTCCAGGCCGAG
>NZ_JBHHMJ010000229.1:0-3277 GCF_042136455.1 Stenotrophomonas sp. 3diitr2024 | reverse complement strand
AGGCCGGCCGGGGTAATCCGGCCGGCTTTTCCGTTCATGGGGCAAGGACATACACGGATGCCGTTTCGCATGATGCACAGCACCGCCATTGCAAGGCACGGCGTCCACATGAGCCGGGTGCTGCCGTGGCGCAACGCATGGCAGTGGGTAGGGCTGGCACTGCTGCTCTGCCTGCTGCCGCTGCCAGTGCTGGCGGCGGCCCCGATTCCGGCACTGGACGACCCGGTGGTGGACACCGCCAACGCACTGTCCGCCAGCACCCGCGCCACGCTGCGCGAGCAGGCATTGCAGCTGCAGGCACGCAAAGGCGCGCAACTGCAGGTGCTGGTGGTGCCCAGTGTTGGCGATGACGGCATCGAAGCCTATGCACAGCGTGTCTTCGACCAGTGGCAGCTGGGCCGCGCCGGTGTCGATGACGGGGTGTTGCTGCTGGTGGCGGTGCAGGACAGGCGTGTACGCATCCAGACCGGCTATGGCCTGGAAGGCACCATTCCCGATGCCTATGCCGCGCGCATCATCGACAAGGCGATCGTGCCGCGCCTGCGCGAAGGAGACCTGGACCAGGGCGTGCTGGACGGCAGCAGGGTGCTGGTGGCGCTGATCGATGGCGAGCCGCTGCCGCCCGAGCAGGATTCATCCGCACGCAACCTGTTGCCAGCGGATTGGCGTACAGGGGATTCGGTCGTTGCCCTGACGTTGCTGGTGGGGTTCCTGGCCGGTCTGTGGCGATCACCGCCACGCCTGCTGGCCACCAGGACCGAGGCCGAGTTCAGCGGTAAGCGCCGTGAGCGGCGGCGCAAGGCACTGGCAGCCAATGCGGCAATGCCCAGGCCGAATTGGCCGACATTGCCTGCCTGGGGCAGACCGTTGCTGGTAACGGCAGTGATGGCCGCTGGGTTGGTTTCGGCGACGCTGCTGCTGCCGCGGCATGTGCTGCCTGCGCTGTTCTTCGTGCTGTTACCGGCCGTACCGGTGGCGGCGCTGCTGGGGTGGTGCTGGCGTCGCAGCCGTGGTGTGCGCATCGTGCTGTCCGGCATGTTGGCCGTCAGTATCGGTTTCTTCATGGTGATGCTGGTTCGTGGTCAGTTGCCGCCCAGCCTTGCCCTGCACACGTTGCTGAACCTGGCGGTCGCCATTGCCGCCATGCTGGTGTTCTTCCTGGTGCAGGCCGGCCGCGCGCGCTGGCGGAAGAACCGCAACAGCTTCGCCGTGCGCCTGGTGGTGCTGGTGCTGTTGACCGGCGGCTATGCGCTGGGCGCGCTGCTGGCCATCGACCGGGCCAGCGACGAGAACGCACGCGTGTTGGCGACGATCGTGTCCAGCGTAGGCACGCTGTTCCTGTACTTCATCTGGGTGTTCACCCTGCTGCCCGGCGAAAAAGCACGCAGCGGACGAAGGTCGTCCCAAGGCTACCGTTCCTCGTCCAGCACCTCGTCGTCGAGTTCGTCCTCAAGCAGTTCCGGCAGCTGGTCCGGTGGTGGTGGTCGCAGCGGCGGCGGCGGCGCTTCGGGCAGCTGGTAGTTCAGGCCGCCCACACCCGCCAGCCCAGCGCGGCATCGCGCAGTTCGCCGCTGCCGCTCACATCACCCACCTGCAGCTGCACGCCCTGCGCATTGGGCAGGTCCTTCTGCTCGGGGAACCAACGACGGTCGGCGGCGACGATGATCAGCAGGCCCTCGTCGTCGCCCATCGGCGCGAACTGCGGCGACGGCGGGCTGATCGGCTGCAGGCCGAAGCGCTGGCTGGACTGTTCGCGCACCGCATCGACATCGTGGCTGGGCAGGCCAACCTCGCTCAGGCAGGTCAGCTCGCTGCCATGGAACACGCCTTCGCGCGCGCTGGCCGGCAAGCGACGGCGGCCGATCAGTTCAAGGATCAGGCCGTCCGGGCCGGTGAAGTACACCGACTGCGATTGCCAGCTGCTCTCCAGCGCAAAGTAATCCAGGCCCTCAGGATTACGTTGCAGCGGGGTACGTTCGCGCAACCAGGCCATCGCCCCGCCGAAGCGGTTGTCCGGTACGTTGAAGGCCAGGTGCACGCCACCGACGGGGTGATCACCCGCCGCCTGCAGTTCGATCGTGCTCCAGCCGATGTGCACATGGTTGCCGACCACGCGCTGCTGCAGCACATCGTGGAAATACGCGGCGACGGTGGCGACGTCGGACACCGGCAGGGTGAGGTGAAGCAGGCGCATGACCGATTCTCCATGGACGCGCTCACTGTAGCGCTGGGGCCTGCCCGGCGGCCACTAGCGCAGTGAATGGTTGAAGAATCGTATTGCTGCGTCCACTGCCTGCGCGTGGGTCTGCGCCTTCGGCACCGACGTCCTGCACAGGTCCTGCAGCCGCCGCTGTCCGGTCGGGGTGCATGCGGCGAGGAAATCGTAATGGCCGACACCGGGCAGCGCCTGCAGTGCAGCGCCCGCAATCACCGCACGCGCAGCCTCGCCATTGCTCTGCGGTGGCGCAACCGTGTCAGCCTCGCCCAGTACGATCGACACGGGCTGTTCCAGCGAGGAGAGCTGCTCGGGCGCAAAGGCCTGCACGATTGCCGGTGCCAGCAGGAACACCGCGCGCACGCCGGGAATGGCGCGCGCGTCGTTGGCGTGGGACATCCACGGCGACAGCTCGGGCGACGCCGCAGCGGCAACACGCGCCTCCATCGTGTGCGTGGCCGCTTCCTGCTGGGGCCGGCAGACGCCGTCATCCGGATGCGCCGTGCAGAAGGCCAGCAGTCGCTGCAGGTCCGGTCGCGCACCGGCCGCCACCAGTGCGGTGTAGCCGCCGGCCGAGAATCCGGCGACCCCCAGGCGCTCAGGATCGACATGCGGGCCCAGCACCGGATCGGCCTGCACAGCCGCCAGTGCGGCACGCAGGTCATCGGCGCGCAGCCAGGTCAGTACGCTGCCGGGCAGGGTCATGCTGTCAACGCCGTTGTTGCCCGGATGATCGACTGCGATCACCAGATAGCCTGCCCGCGCCAACGCGGTGCCCAGCCAGCCCATCATGCGCGCGCTGCCGCCGTTGCCATGGGAGAGCAGCAAGGTCGGCAGGCGATCACCGGCGACCGGCGCATCCTTGGACGACCGGCCGACGTCGAACAGCGGCGCGTCGGGTGGACCGATGGTCAGCGCGGTTTCCCGGCTGCCTGCAGGTGCCGGATACCAGACCGTGTAGCGCAGCGCGTCACGGTGCTCTGCGTCGCGCACGGCGGCGCTGGCCAGCGTCGTCGTGCCGTGGCGCTCGCCGGCGACGCCGCTTTCGCGGGCGGCGCCGAC
>NZ_JBHHMJ010000452.1:0-31288 GCF_042136455.1 Stenotrophomonas sp. 3diitr2024 | reverse complement strand
TGCGGTGGGCCTGCGTGACCTGTCCGGTGCCGGTGACATCGCCAGCGAAGATGCCGGCGTGGCCCGCATGGCGCCGCCGCAGTTCAAGCAGTACCGCGAAAAGGACGGCCGCTTCTACGCGGTGCAGGGCGACATCATCGGTCTGGCCACCGGCGCCCGGCGCACGCTGGATCCCAACGTGGGGCAGCGCACCCAGCTGAACTGGTTCGAGGCCGCCGGCGCCGTGCAACTGCGGGCAGGCCGGGACATCCTCGGGGTGTCGATGACCGCGTTGAACACCGCGCCCACCGACATCACGGTGGCAGCGGCGGGCCGCGACGTCGTGCATCTGAACGCGACCATCGCCGGCCCCGGCAACACCGAGATCAGTGCCGGCCGCCAGCTGCGCCAGGAGGATGCGGGCAGCATCGTCAGCCTCGGTGGCATCGTGCAGGGCGACACCCGTCCCGGTGCCAGCATCGCGCTGACGGCCGGCAACCAGCAGATCGATTTCGCGGCCCTGCGTGCCCGCTATCTGGACCCCGTCAACCTTGCCGATCCCGCGCAATCGCTTGCGTCGCAGCCGGGCAAGGCAGTCAAGGTCTACGACCAGGAACTGACGCAGTGGCTGCAGCAGCGCTTCGGCGTGGCTGCTGACGGCGACGGGGCGCTGGCTGCCTTCGATGCGCTGCCGCAGGAACAGCAGCACATCTTCCTGCGCCATGTCTATTACGCCGAGCTGCGCGAAGGTGGACGGGAATATACCGATGCAGAAGGGCCCCGCTTCGGCTCCTACCTGCGCGGGCGCGAGGCCATCGCTACGCTGATGCCAGACAAGGATGCGACCGGCGCGACGATCCAG
Organism: Stenotrophomonas sp. 3diitr2024; assembly: GCF_042136455.1. Lineage (NCBI taxonomy): Bacteria > Pseudomonadati > Pseudomonadota > Gammaproteobacteria > Lysobacterales > Lysobacteraceae > Stenotrophomonas > Stenotrophomonas sp. 3diitr2024. The sequence goes on along the minus strand of NZ_JBHHMJ010000452.1, from coordinate 30,447 downwards.
CGCACCGGCGATATCGTGATGTACGGCGGCTCCGGCGTGCGCACCGAAGCGGGTGGCAACATCGAGCTGATGGCGCCGGGTGGGCAGATCGTGATCGGTGTGCAGGGCGTGGTGCCCCCGGCCAGTGCCGGACTGGTGACCCAAGGGCAGGGCGATATCCGGCTGTTCAGCCAGGACAGCGTGCTGCTGGGCCTGTCGCGGGTGATGACCACGTTCGGCGGCGACATCCTGGCGTGGTCGGAGCAGGGTGACATCAATGCCGGTCGTGGTTCGCGCACGACGTTGCTGTACACGCCACCGCGCCGCGTCTATGACGGGTGGGGCAATGTGATCCTGTCGCCGCAGGCCCCGGCCAGCGGTGCTGGCATCGCGACCTTGAACCCCATCGCCGAAGTGCCGCCGGGCGACGTCGATCTGATCGCACCGCTGGGCACCATCGATGCGGGCGAGGCCGGTATACGCGTCTCCGGCAACATCAATCTGGCCGCGCTGCAGGTGCTCAACGCGGCCAACATCCAGGTACAGGGCGAGAGCAAGGGCCTGCCGGTGCTGGCATCGGTCAACGTCAATGCGCTGGCCGCGGCCAGTGCGGCAGCCAACAGCGCCAGCCAGGCGGCACAGGACGTGATGCGCAAGAGCCAGGACGACGCACGGCGCAACCAGCCGTCGGTGATCAGCGTGCAGATCCTGGGCTTCGGCAGCGGTACCAGCAGCGTAGCGCCGCCGGCGCGCGGCACTACCGCCAACAGCGGCTACGACGCCGACAGCGCATTCCAGTTCCCGCAGGCCAGCCGCGACGACGGCACGCAGCGCCGGTAGGTGCCGACCCTGGTCGGCACGATCGCGGCCGGCAGTAGATCCACGCCATGCGTGGATGGGACTGACCAGAAAGAACGGACAGCATCGGGCCAGCCGCCAGGGAACGGTGGCGGCCCCAGCCAGGACGGCACGGAGGGCAGGGAGCGGCCATCGGCGGTGAGGACCACCGACACGGCGCCGCCGGGTGCAGGAGAGCGCCCGGCGGCAGGCTCGGCAGTAGATCCACGCCATGCGTGGATGGCTGGGCCAGCATCAGTGCCGACCAACGGTCGGCACCCACCAGGGCAGGCCGGGCAGTAGAAGCCGCTCGGCAGTAGATCCACGCCATGCGTGGATGGCTGGGCCAGCATCAGTGCCGACCAAGGTCGGCACCCGCCAAAGCAGGCCGGGCAGTAGAAGCCGCTCGGCAGTAGATCCACGCCATGCGTGGATGCTTTGCCTGGGAGGAATCCTAAAGCTCCAGCACCCGCCGGTAGCTCAGCGACCCGCGCCCATCGCGCAGGCCCAACCGCAGTTCCAGCCCGGTGGCCGGCAGCACCTCGCCTTCGCTCGGCAACAGCGCCCACCCCGCGCCCGGCTGCCAGGCGCGTACCTCGAACCGCTGCACATCCCTGGCCACCGCAATGCCTTTCGACGGCTCAGGCACGGGCAGGGGGTATCGATCCGTCGCCGCGCCACTGGCCCGCCACAGCGTATTGCCCTGCCGCCACCAGCGCACCCGCTGCCAGCGTAGTCCATCACTGCCGACACTGCGGGTGATCTCCAGCGCGAAGCTGCCATCCGGGTGCCGTTCGCTTACCAGGGACGGAGGCAGCAGCCGCTGCGGTTGATCGGCCGGACGCACTGCACCATTCATCAGCGCGTCGTCGGCACGCATCTCGATATCGCGCTGGAACTGCTGCAGGATGCGCAGCGCCGTCGTGGTTTCGGCATCGGCCCGGCGCAGGCGCTGGTCGCTGCTGGCCACGCTGTCCAGCGCACGCCAGCAGATCAGCGCCAGCACACCCATGATGGTGATCGCGATCATCACTTCGATCAGGGTGAAGCCACGCGTGACCCGCTTCATTGCATGGTGGTCCATGGCAGCTGCATCCGCGCCAGGGACTGCTGCGGTGCATCTTCGGCCACCACGCTCAGTTCCAGTTGCGGCTGGCTGTCGCTGCCGGTGCCGAGATGTTGCAGCACCAGGAACGTGCTGCGCCCCTGCACGCAGCGCTGCCGTGCATCCTGCGGCGGCTGCCCAGCCAGGCGCAGCTCCTGCCAGCGGTCCTGCGCGCACATCAGTGCCAGCCGACGGTCGCGCAGGCGCGATTGATCGTCGGTAGCCACCGCCACCGAACGCATCACCGCCGCCAGTGCGATTGAAACGATCGCCAATGCGATCAGCACTTCGATCAGGGTGAACCCGTGCCTGTTCCGCTTCACTGCACGACCTGCAACTGTCCGCTGCCATCATCACGAAGACGCAGCTGGCGGCCCTGCAACGACAGCGTCACTTCCCACGCCACGCCAATCCATTCGGGGCTCAGTTCAATCGGCGTGGTCGGCTGCACCGCGATGCCCGCCAGCTGCCATGGTTGTGGGCGCAGCAGGTCGTCGCGCTGCACATCCACCCAACGGGTGCCTTCGCGGCGGCTGAAGCGGTAGCCGGCGGTGTCGGCCTGCCAGCGCAGGGGGCGGCCATCGATCCGGGCCTCGTCGCGCGCCACCTGCAGGCGCTGCGCCAACTGTTCGGCTTCCTGTCGCAGCTGCCGGCCCGGGTCGAGCAGGCTGCCCAGGCCCAGCCCGATACCCGCCGTGCAGATACCGATGATCACCAGCACCACCATCAGTTCCAGCAGGGTGAAACCACGCGGCACGCGCTGCATCGACGTTGCCTCCTGTCCGGGTCGATGCCTGCCAGCGTAGGCCCGCATGATGAAACAAAAGCGTCAGCCGCACCTGCTAGCGTGGGCAGACACGAACGTGGCGATGGTGCGGAACATGGACGGCAGGCGCTGGGATCGCAATCGCATACTGACGCTGCTGGCGGCAACCCTGCTGCTGGCGGTGGTGGCCTACTGGAGCGTCACCCTGTCTGCGGTGGCGCCAGCGGCCGCGGCCAGCGAGGCGAAAGCCGAGGCGGCGGTGCGGCCGATGTTCGATGCGGTGGCAAGCCTGCCGCTGGTGCGGCTGCTGTCCCCGGGCGCGGTGCAGACCGAGGTGGTCGTGCTGGGTGTGATGGCCGGCGACCACGCGCCGCTGGCGCTGCTTTCGGTGGATGGGCGTCCTGCCGAAGCGTACGCGCCGGGTCAGCGGTTGGGGCCCTGCACGGTTCTCGCCAGCATCAGCGCCAACGCGGTGGAGCTGAACCAGGCGGGGCAGTTGCGCAGCCTGCCGGTTCCCGAGCTGCCGCCGGTACCAAGCGATGGCATCGTGCCGGCCGGTCGGCAGAGCGGCACGCAGTAGCGCCGAGCCTGCGCTCGGCGGCTTTCGCGCCGTGGCATCGCCGATGAATGCAAAGACAGCCGAGCGCGCGCTCAGCCCCACAGCTGCGCAGACTCAGCGCGCAGGTCGCTGCGGCACCACCGAGCGACCGAACGCATCGCCCATGCGCTGCCGCGTGCCTTCCAGGTTGTACTGCATCAGCTGGTTGCCGGGCTGCTGCATCAGGCGTTCGGCTTCGGGGAGCGCCGCCGACTTCGCCGGCCTTGTCGCAGGCGCCAGCTTGCGTTGCAGACAGTCCCAGGCCGGAATCCGCTCGCCGTTGACCAGTACTTCGATGCAGGGCGCAGCTTCTTCCTGCTTCTTCGACTCGTCGGCGCGACCCGATGGCAGCGCCAGCAGCAGGGCGAGGGCGAGGGCGGCGCGCAGGTCCGGCATCAACGATTCACACATCTCGAATCTCCCGCAGCAATCGATGTCCTGCAATAAAGACGGGTGGCCAAGGCAGGGTCCGCCTGCGTGCGTTGCGGCGCTTTCAAAAGATGACAGTGCTGTCACAAAACTGTTGGCGGCTTTGACGCGATGTACACGTCCTGTTGGTAGATCCACGCGCCGCTCCCTGGCCCCTCCCTTCGATACGACGCGATGCCTTCGATGAATCCTGTTCCGTGCCGAGCCGTTCGCCTTCCGCTGCGCCTGCATCCGCTGGTGCTGGCCCTGGCCGCGATGCCGCTGCCGCTGTTCGCGCAGGAGGCAGCACCCGCGCCCAGCGTGAACATCAACGAATACGTCGTGCGCGGCAACACGGTGCTCGATCCGCGGCAGATTGAACGTGCGGTGGAACCGTTCCTCGGCCCGGGCAAGACCCTGGCCGATGTCGAGAAGGCGCGCGATGCGGTCCACGCGCTCTATCAGCAGGCCGGCTACCAGTCGGTCTACGTCGAGCTACCCGAGCAGCAGGTCAGTGGGGGCGTGGTGCTGCTGAAGGTGCAGCAGACGCCGATCGGCCAGCTGCGCGTGGTCGGCACCCGCCACGAGTCGCCCGAACGCATCCGGGAACGTGTACCGGCGCTGGCCGAGGGCAAGGTGCCTGACTTCGACCAGGCCCAGAAGGAATTGACCGCACTGAACGAAGGCGGACGTCGCCAGGTGATGCCACTGGTGCGCGAAGGCCAGGTGCCGGGCACGATGGATGTGGACCTGCAGGTCGAGGAGAAGTCGCCGTGGCGTGCCAGTGCGTCACTCAACAACGACCATAGCGCCGACACCGAGAAGCTGCGCCTGAGTGCATCGCTGGCCTACGACAACCTGTGGAAGCGTGGGCACAGCGCCAACCTCGGCGTGTATCTGGCGCCGGAAGACACGAAGCAGGCCAAGGTGTTCTCGGCCTCGTACACGATGCCGTTCGAAGGCACGCCGTGGAGCCTGGAAGCCTCCGGCTACAGATCCGACAGCCGCGTGTTGAATGCAGGTGGGCAGGTGGGTACCGGCACCGGCACCAATGTGATCGGCAACGGCCATTCGATCGGCCTCAAGCTCAACTACCGCCTGCCGGGCAGCAGCCAGTGGTGGCGCCAGCTCAGCCTCGGCGTGGATTTCAAGGACACCGAGGAAGACACGCAGATGGGCAAGGAGAGCCTGAAGACGCCGCTGAGGTACGCGCCGATCACTCTGGCGTTTGTCGGTGTACGCCAGGGTGAGCAGGATCAGTTGAGCATCAACACCCAGCTGGTGGCCGGTACGCGTCGCTTGTTCGGCTACGGCAGTGACGCCACCGCGTTCGGGCAGAAGCGCTACTGGGCCGATCCGAGCTTCGTGGCGTTCAAGGCCGATGTGGCCAACACCCACACTTTCGGCAACGACTGGCAGTGGTATGCGCGTGGATCGCTGCAGGTGACCGACGCGCCGCTGGTGTCGGCAGAGCAGTTCGCCGCCGGCGGCATGTACACCGTGCGTGGGTATCTCTCGGCCGAGGCGATCGGCGACTACGGCGGCCTGGCCAGCCTGGAATGGCGCACGCCTGCGTGGTCACCGTGGCGCGGCACCGACCTGCGTGTCTACAGCTTTGCCGACGCGGCCTACCTGCGCCTGCGCCAGCCGCTGCCCGAACAGCGCGACAAGTACAACCTGGCCTCGGTCGGCCTGGGCGCGCAGCTGCGCCTGGGTCAACACCTGCAACTGCGCCTGGACTACGCCTGGCCGTATGCCGATGGCCCGGTCACGCGCAAGGACGACCCGCGCCTGCATTTCAACATCAGCACCAGTTACTGACCCTTCCCTTGAACATGCGTTCTCCGGAGACCCTTCGCATGGACCGTTTGCTTTCCCGAGTGTTGTTGCTGCTGGCCGCGCTGGTTGCGCTGCCGGTGGCTGCGGCCGATGCCAATTGGTGGCAGGCCGAATGGAAGTACCGCAAGCCGATCACCATCGACGCCGGCCCGCAGGGCGCGGGCCTGGCCGGTGACCCGGGCCGCACGCCGCTGCTGCTGCGCCTGCATACCGGCAACTTCGGCTTCGACGGAACCCAGGATGCTGGCAACGACCTGCGCTTCGTTTCGGGTGATGGCCGTACCGTGCTGGCCCACCAGATCGAACAGTTCGATCCCAGGATGGGCCTGGCCCTGGTCTGGGTCGACGTGCCGGCGGTCAGTACCGCCGCGCCGCAGACGATCTGGATGTACTACGGCAATGAGAAGGCACCGGCCAGCGGCAACGGCCAGCAGGTGTTCGATCCGGACTACACGCTGGTCTACCACTTTGCCGAGGCCAATGCGCCGGCACGCGACACCACCGCCTATGGCAACAATGCCGGTGCGGTGGTGCCGCCGTCGGAAGGCACGGTGATCGGCCGTGGCGTGCAGCTGGGCGCCGGTCCGCTGCCGCTGCCTGCCAGCGCATCGCTGGCTCAGGAAGCGGGCGCGCCGCTCACCGTTTCAGCCTGGATCAAGCCGGGCGGCAACACTGCGGCGCAGGCGATCTATGCGCGTCGCGACGGCGCATCCGAGCTGGTGCTGGGCATGGAGAACCGCGTGCCGTTCGTGCAGCTCAATGGCCAGCGCAGCACGCCCGCGCAGCCGGTTCCGGAAGGACAGTGGGCACACGTTGCACTGACGGCAGAGAAGGGCGCGTTGCAGCTGTACCTCAACGGGCGCGTCGTTGCCCAGCTGAGCGGTGCGCTGCCGGCGCTGGGCACGGCTCCGGTGGTGGGTGCCGATGCGCCGGGGGCGGTGCAGCCACTGGCCAACTTCGAAGGTGCGCTGGATGAACTGCGCGTCTCGCGCGTGGCACGGCCGGCCGCGCTGCTGCTGGCCGATGCCACCGCACAGGGTGCCGATTCGCGGCTGATCAGCTACGGCGCGGACGAGCAGTCAGCCGGGCAGAGCCACTTCGCCTTCATCCTCAAGGCGATGCCGTTCGATGCCTGGGTGGTGGTCGCGATCCTCGGCCTGATGATGCTGCTGTCGTGGGCGATCATGATCGCCAAGGGGCGGCATTTCGGCCGTACCAGCAAGGCCAATGCGGTGTTCACCGAGAGCTTCGGCAAGCTGTCCGGCGTGCCGCTGCGCACCCTGTCCGACATGGACCGCCAGGGCAAGGCGCCGGCCGCGATGCACGATGGCTCGTTGTGGCGCATCTACCAGGTGGCCATCGATGAAATGCAGCAGCGCCATCAGCGCGACGGCAACAGTGGCTACCTCAGTGGCGCCACCATCGCGGCGATCCGCGCGTCGATGGATGCGGTGATGGTGCGTGAGCAGGAAGCGATGGCACGGCGCATGAACTGGCTGTCGACCACCATCGAGGGTGCCCCGTATGTGGGCCTGTTCGGCACCGTGATTGGCATCATGCTGGTGTTCGTGGTGGCGGCGATGGCTGGCGCGGTCGACATCAACTCGGTGGCACCCGGCATGGCCGCAGCGCTGCTGTGTACGGCGGCTGGCCTCGGCGTCGCGATCCCTGCACTGTTCGGCTACAACTACCTGGGCGCGCGTGCCGAAGCGATCGGTGCGGACATGGCGGTGTTCATCGACGAGTTCGCCGCGCGCCTGGCCGAAGAGCAGGACGGGCGCGGCCCGGCCGCGGTCCAGGGCTGAGGAGCGCGCCATGGGCCAGAAGGCGAAGTTCGGCATCAAGAAGCGCGAGAAGGGCATCAACGTGACGCCCTTCGTCGACGTGCTGCTGGTGGTGCTGGTGATCTTCATCCTGACCAGCAACGCCTCCATCCCCGGTATCGAGGTCAACCTGCCGAAGGCCAGCAACGCCGTGGCGCTGGAGAAGCCGAAGACCAAGGCGATCACCATCGACCCCAGCGGCCAGGTGTTCCTGGATGCCTACCCGGTGACGATGGCCGAGCTGGAAGACCGGTTGCGTACCGAGCGCGCGACCACGCCGGATTTCCCGGTGATCGTGCGCGGAGACGCACAGGTGCAATATGCCCGGGTGGTCGAGGTGCTGGACCTCTTGCGGCGCCTGGAGCTGGCCCAGGTGGGCCTGGTCACCGGCAAGGCGCAGGGCTGAGGCATGACCGCCCATCAACCCCCCCGGCCGGAGCCCGGCATGCGTGGTCGCCCGTTGCTGGTGACCGTCGCGCTGGTGCTGGTCGCGTTGCTGGTGCTCGGCGTCGCGCTGTGGTGGCTGTTGTTCAAGGACACCGCCAGCACCCGCCGGCCGGTGGCGCAGCCGCCGATGCTGGCGTTGCCGCCACCGCCACCGCCTCCGCCACCCCCGCCTCCACCGGAAAAACCGCCGGAACCGGAAACGCCGCCGGAAGAGACGATGCCCGAACCGGAGCCGCTGGATCAGCCGACGCCGGCCGAAGAGCCGACGCCGACCCCGGACAACAGCGATCCGGTGACGATGAATGCCGACGCGCAGGCCGGTGGCGACAACTTCGGCATCCAGTCCGGCAGTGGTGGCGGTTCGTCCGGTGTCGGTCGTGGCGGTGCCGGCAACGCCACCTATGGGCGCTACCTCGGCTACCTGATGCAGCAGGCGATCTCGCGCGACGACAAGGTCAAGCGCCTGGCGTTCCAGTTGCAGGTGAATGTGTGGCTGGCCAGCGATGGTCGCCTGGAGAAGGTCGAGCTGGTGCGTGGCAGTGGCAACGAGGAGGCCGACGCGGCCGTGCTCGATGCACTGCGTCGCATCGGCAAGGTCGACCAGGCACCGCCGCCGTCGCTTGATTTCCCCGCCCGCGTCCTGATCCAGGGCCGCCGGCCCGGGGCCTGATTCCCGACCTCCGTGATTTCCCTTCTTCCGATGAGAACCGTGATGAACGACCACGTCCGTGCACGAACCGACTCCCGCCACCCGCGGCCGGCCCGACGGGCGCTGCTGTGCTGCGCCGTGCTGCTCAGCCTGGCCGCCCCGGCCGGCGCGATGGCCGCCGAAACCACCATGGTCAAGCTGATCAAGGGGCTGATCGCCAGCGGTGCACTGAAACCCGAAGACGGCCAGGCATTGCTGGTGCAGGCGCAGGCCGAAGCAGCGGCGTTGCAGCGCACCGCGGCCGCCGGGACACCGGCCGCCAGTGGTGGCGTGGCCCTGGAGGCCGGTGACGTGCGCGTGCCGTACGTACCGCAGAGCGTGCGCGACGGCATTCGTGACGAAGTGCGCCAGGAAGTGATGACGCAGGCCAGGTCCGAGGGTTGGGCGGCGCCGAACGAAGTGGCTGAGTGGACCAAGCGCATCAAGGTCACCGGTGACATGCGCGTGCGCAGCGAGTCGCGCTTCTTCTCCGAACGCAACAGCGACATCGTCAGCAACTGGTCGTCGATCAATTCCGGCAACGGCTTCGACACCAACACCAACACCAACCTGCAGCTGCCACCGCTGCTGAACACCCGCCAGGACCGCCGCAACCTGTGGCGCATCCGCGCCCGCCTCGGCATCGAGGCGACCATCGGCCAGCACACCACGGCCGGCGTGCGCCTGGCCAGCGGCAGCAGCAATGGCCCGGTGTCAACCACCGAGCAGCTGGGTGGTGGCCTGAGCAAGAAGGACGTGTGGCTGGACCAGGCTTGGCTGGCCTACAGCCCGGCCGACTGGGTGACGGTGCGCGGCGGCCGCTTCGGCAATCCGTTCTGGACCAGCGATACGCTGTTCTCCAACGACCTGAACTTCGATGGCCTGGCCGCCAACCTGCAGTACGACTTCGGCGGCGGTGACCTTGGCCTGTTCGGCAATCTGGCGGTGGTACCGCTGGAGTACACCTCCGACAGCGCGCCCAGCCAGAGTCGGGTCAAGACCCCGAACGAGAACAAGTGGCTGTCCGGTGCACAGGTCGGCGTGAACTGGCGTTTCAACGATGACAACGCGCTGCGCGCCGCGCTGGGTTACTACGACTTCAAGAACATCAGCGGCCGCCTGTCCTCGCCGTGCGCGCTGTATGCGGGCGCGGTGGGCTGCGACACCGACTGGTCGCGCCCGGCGTTCATGCAGAAGGGCAACACCCTGATGCTGATCCGCGACATCGCACGCAACCCGCTGGATCCAGCCAACACGCCCACCCCGCAGTACGTCGGCCTGGCCTCGGCATTCCGCCTGGCCACGCTGAACCTGCGCTGGGATACGCAGCTGGCCCAGGGCATCGGCCTGCGCCTGGATGGCGATTACATCCGCAACCTGGCCTACGACAAGCAGGCGATGTTCAGCCGGGCCAACAACGGCATCGTCAACAACTACGGCGCCGGTGGTACCGCCAGCATCGACACCTTCCGCAGCGGCGACACCGCCTGGATGGTGCAGGCCACCTTCGGTGCCACCGACCTGAAGGAGAAGGGCCAGTGGCAGGCGCTGCTGGGCTACAAGCGCATCGAGGCCGATGCGCTGCCGGACGCCTACAACGACCCGAACTTCCACCTCGGGGGCACCAACGCCCGCGGCTACTACGTGGGCGGCGCCTACGCGCTGGACGCGCGCAGCTGGATCAGCGGCAAGTGGATGGCGGCCAAGGAAGTGTCCGGTGCTCCACTGTCGATCGATGTGTTCCAGCTGGAGTTCAATACCGGGTTCTGAGTGACGGCGTGATGTGGATCACGTAGTGCGTGGCGGGGGCGCAGCGATGCGCCCGTCTAAGGAAAGGAGACCACGCGCTGCACATAAGGAGGAGTGGATGAGCCGTCGCAAGCTGTTCGAGAGTTCCGAACCGTCCAGCCGATCGCTGGGCATCGGCCCGGCCTATGTCTCGGTGGAGGGGCTGCGCCAGCACCTGGCGGAGTTCCTGCTGTATGCAGGCCGGCCGGTGGTGATCATGCGCGGGCGCAGCGAAGTGGGGTATTTCCTGCCAGCGCGCTGCTGGCGCCAGCGTGACGATGATCCGCTGGCGGCCGCCGCCGCCGACGAGCTGCTGGACGCGGCCGGGTTCCAGGCCGAGGATATCCAGCAGGTAGAGCAGGAATTCAACGCGATGCGCCAGCGCACCGTGCTGCATTCACGGCGCTGAACCTTTTGCAGAGCCGGGCATGGGCCTGGCTCTACAGTAGATCCACGCCATGCGTGGATGGGGTTACGCAGCACCCCCGCGCTCACTGGTGATGCGTGCACCCTCGCGCATCACCAGGGTCTTCTCCGCCACTTCCAGCGCTGGCATGCAGCACGCGGTGCACGTGGAAACGGCCATCCTCGTCACGTTCCGAGCGCAGCTCGGCATGGAAGCTGCCATGCCGGAGTGAATGCGCCGCGGCTGCGATCTTCATCGATCATCACGCGCCCTTGTAGCCCGGTTCGCGCATCCTACGGCCGTTGCGGCGGAGGTGGGCCGCGTGTATCGAGGAGCGCCGGTCGTGCTGGAAGCGGGCAACAAACCAGAAGGCCTGAAAGGGTTGAGAGTACTGGTGGCGGAAGATGAATTCGCCATCGCGATGTTCCTGGTGGACTACCTGGAGCTGAAGGGCGCGCAGGTGGTGGGGCCGGCCGGGGATCTGCAGGCACTCGGCCGGCTGCTGGATGACAACCCCATCGATGTGGCCCTGCTGGACATCAACCTGGGCGGTGAACAGGTGTATCCGCTGGCCGACCGGCTGGCCGAAGCGGGTACGCCGTTCATGCTGACCTCTGGCTACGATGACAACCTGCCCAGCCGCTTCGCGGATGCGCCACGCTGCACCAAGCCCTATCACATCGAGGCCCTGGTCCAGCAGCTGGCGGGACTGGTGGCGACGCCGCAGGCCCCTGCGGGCATCGCCTGATTGCGCGGCATGTCGCGCCACACCGAAGGCCTCCGGGCCGTTGAGCGCCCGGCGGGCATGCCGCCGTCGCTGCAGGCGCATGCGCGCCATGACGGCATGGCCGCCCGTATTGCCCGGCACGACTGGTCAGGCACGCCACTGGGTGCGATCGAGCAATGGCCGCCGCACCTGCGCGCCACCGTCGACCTGATGCTTGCGCACGGCTTTCCGATGATCGTGCTGTGGGGCGAGCAGCTGGTGCAGCTCTACAACGATGGCTATGCCGAGATCCTGGCTGACAAGCATCCTGGCGGACTGGGCCAGCCGACGCGCGAGTGCTGGCCCGAGGTCTGGCACATCAACGGCCCGATCTACCAGCGTGTGTGGCAGGGCGAGACCATCACCTATGAGGACAAGCTCTATCCGCTGGCGCGGCGGGGGCGCTTGGAGGATGTCTGGTTCACCATCACCTACAGCCCCATACGGGGAGAGGACGGGTGCATCAACGGCGTGCTGGTGACCATGTTCGAAACGACCGCTGCGCACGTCGCGCAGGCGGCCCGCGAACGCGAGGAACAGAAGCGCCGTGAGAGCGACCGCCGGTTGGCGCTGGCCTTCAAGGTGCTGCCGGTGGGTGTCTGCATTGTCGACGCCGACGGCAACCTGCAGCTGTCCAACGACCAGATGCGGACCTATCTTCCCACCGGCAAGGTGCCCTCCACGGATCGCCCCAACCATTACCGGTGGCAGGGTACGCATCCCGATGGCTCGCGCATCGAACCCCACGATTTCGCCATCGCCCGCGCCCTGCGGGGGGAGACGATGGTCCCAGGCCTGGAGTTCCAGTTCATCCATGACGACGGGCGCGCGCGCTGGACACGCGTCGCCGCCGCACCGTTGCGTGATGCCGATGGCGGGGTGAGTGGCGTGTTCGCGATCGCCGTGGACATCGACGATCTCAAGCGTGCCACCGAGCGCCAGTCGGTGCTGCTGGCCGAACTGCAGCATCGGGTGCGCAACATCATGTCGACCATCCATGCCATTGCCTGGCGGACCCGCGTATCGGTCGGCAGCGTGGACGAGTATGCCGAGCGCCTGTGCGCGCGGCTGATGTCACTGGCGCGCACGCAGAGCCTGTTGACCCGCGGCGCCAATGTAGGGGTCTGCCTGCGCGGCATGCTCGAGGAGGAGATCGCGGCGCAGGCACCGGCGGCCGCTGCCTGTCACCTGCAGGGTGAGGATGTGCTGTTACCACCGAAGGCGGCCGAAGTACTGTCGCTGGCCATCCATGAGCTGGCCGCCAATGCGCTCCGGCACGGCGCGCTGGCCCACGAGGACGGGCGGGTCGATGTCTGCTGGCAGCTGCAGGTGCAGGACGGGCAGCCGTGGCTGGGCCTGCACTGGTGCGAGCGCCATGCCGAGGTGGAGGGGTGGGAGATGCCACGCCAGCGTGGCCTGGGGCGGGTCCTGATCGAGCAGCGGGTGCCCTATGAACTGGCCGGCAGCGGCGAGCTGCGCTTTACCCCGCAAGGCCTGGATGCCTGGATCCGCTTCCCGCTGCGCGATCGCGACAGCCTGCTGCAGACCGACGCCCCGGACACCGGGCTGCCTGGGTAAAAGGGCATTTATCTCCAATTTGGCCAAATTGGGTATAGTGGTTCCCATCCGCCCCGCTTGGAGCCGTGCCATGACCCTGCCGCTGGATCTGCCTGGCCTCGAAAAGGCCCCGGCCTCGTCGGTGAAGACCCGCGGCTGGCCGAGCCTGATGCGCACCGTGCGCGAAAAGCAGGCGCTGGTCATCACCAACCACAATCACCCGGAAGCGGTGATCGTGGACATCCGCACCTACCAGGAACTGCTGGCCAAGGCCGCTGGCGGCGATGCCGGTGAGCGCAACGAGGAACTGCAGCGCCTGCGCCGCGAGTTCGACCAGACCCTGGCCGGGCTGCAGCGCGGTGAAGGGCTGGGCAAGGTGCTGGGCCAGCCGATCCGGCGCGGCCGCAAGGTCACCCTCGGCCGCCCGCTCTGATCGATGGGACGCATCCTGGCGCTGGCCGGTGTCAATGGCGCCGGCAAGAGTTCGCTGCTGGGCACCTGGCTGGACGCCGAAGGGCTGAGCTGGTTCAACCCGGACGCGTTCACCCGTCGCCTGGTCGACGCCGGCTGGTCGCTGCCGGAGGCCAACGCCGAGGCATGGCAGGAAGGCACCCGCCGCCTGCGCCAGGCCATGGCCGATGGCACCGACTTCGCCTTCGAGACGACGCTCGGCGGCAACACCATTCCGCGCCTGCTGCGTGAGGCCTGCGAACGGCATCAGGTGGCGATCTGGTTCTGTGGGCTGGCCGATGTTGAGCTGCATATCGCCCGTGTTGCTGCGCGGGTGGCCGCCGGTGGCCATGACATTCCAGTCGAGAAGATCCGCGCGCGTTTCGATTCCGCGCGCGCGAACCTGCTGGAGCTGCTGCCGCACCTGGCCGAGTTGCACGTCTACGACAACAGCGCACCGGCCGACGCGCAGGGTTGCGTGGTGCCGCTGCCGGTATTGGCCATGGCTGCAGGCGAACTGCAGTACCCGATTGCCGTAGCCGACCTGCTGCACACGCCCGGCTGGGCCAAGCCCATCGTGATGCGTGCAATGGAATCGAACACCCCGCGCTAGATCCACGCCATGCGGGGATGCTTTGGCTGTGGTTAGACTGGCCGCACACCCAAGGAGGATGACATGCACGGACCTGCGATGTTCCGCTCCACTTCGACCTGCCTGGCGCTTGCTGCGCTGGCGCTGTCCAGCCTGACGGCGATGGCCGCGCCGGCCGCGTCCAAGCGGGTGGTGGCGCCGCCCAGCCTGGTACAGGCGTATCGGGCCGCCGAAGCCAATCTGCGGCTGATTCCCGGCGATGACATCGAATCCGAGTTCCGTCCGGTGTGGACCGCTGTTGCCGATCTCGATGGCGATGGCCGTGCCGAGGTCGTGTATTTCTACACGTCCACCTACACCGGCGGCAGCTTCGCGCAGAGCAATGTGGTGGCGGTGATGACGGCGCTGACAGCGAACGATCCGCGTGGCCAGGAGAACCCGAAGAGCCTGTCGCCGGTGGAGGCAGAGGACTATGCCGCCATCCGCAGGTATGGCTATGGCGATGATGCCGGCATCCAGATTCCGGGCGCGGTGCAGTCGATCCGAATCGAAGGCAACCGGATCATCGTTGCCTTCACCGTTACCGCAGGCGCAACGGTCTGCGAAATTCCCCGCGATTTCCGCCACGTCTGTCCGCCGGACGGAAACTACACCTGGACGCTGCGTTGGACGCCGGGGAAGCTGACCCGCATCAAGACGTAGCGCCATGCAGCGCCGGGCGTATCCACCCGGCGCCACTTGGCCCATCGATCCACGCCATGCGTGGATCGCATTCTGCACCCGGCCTCAGGCAGGCTTCACCTGCTCGGGCTCGGCAACATCCGGCAGCGGCGGCAAGGTCGGGTCCACCGTCACCGGCACATCGCTCTTCAACAGCGCGGCCGCTTCCTTGTCGCTGCCGACGGCCGGCGGTGAACCGCGCAGCGGCAGGCCGGCGGTTTCCTTCACGAACAGCATGGTCACCAGGCCGATCACCGCCGCGCCCATCAGGTAATAGGCCGGCACCAGCGGGTCGCCGGTACGCTCCACCAGCCACGCGGTCACCAGCGGCGTGGTGCCACCGAACAGCGACACCGACACATTGAAGGCGATCGACAGCGCGCTGTAGCGCACCGGGGTGTAGAACAGCGCCGGCAGCGTGGACGGCATCGAGCTGGTGAAGCACACCAGCGCCAGCCCCAGCAGCATCAGGCCAAGGAAGATCAGCCCGTCGTTGCCGCTACCGACCAGCAGCAGGCACGGAATGGCCAGCACCAGCAGCGCGATGCACGCACCGATGATCATCGGGCGCCGGCCCAGCCGGTCACTGAACAACCCGCCGACGATGTTCAGCGGCATCATCACCAGCATCACGATGATGATCAGCAGCAGGCCCTTGCTCTCGGCATAGCCCATGGTGACGCTGAGGTAGCTGGGCATGTAGGTCAGCAGCATGTAGTCGGTGACGTTGAACACCAGCACCAGGCCCATACATACCAGCAGCTGGCGACCGTGTACCTGGAACAGCGCGCCCAGCCCCGGCCGCTCGTGCTCACGCTTCTCGGCTTCCTCGGCGAAGGCGCGGAACGCCGGGGTTTCCTCCAGCTTCATGCGCATGTACAGGCCGAGCAGGCCCAGCGGGCCGGCCACCAGGAACGGAATGCGCCAGCCCCAGTCCAGCATCTGCTCGCTGCTCAGCAGCATGTGCAGCGCGGTCACGGTACCGGCGCCGGCGATGTAGCCGCCCAGCGTGCCGAACTCCAGCCAGCTGCCCATCAGGCCGCGGTTGCGGTCGGTGGAATACTCGGCGATGAAGGTGGCCGCGCCCCCGTATTCGCCACCGGTGGAAAAGCCCTGCACAACGCGTGCGAGCAGCAACAGCGCCGGTGCCCAGATACCGATGCGCTCATACGAGGGAATCAGGCCGATGGCAAACGTGCCCAGCGCCATCAGGATCATGGTGAACGCCAGCACTTTCTGGCGGCCGTAGCGATCACCCAGCGGGCCGAACACCAGACCGCCCAGCGGCCGTACCAGGAACGCTACGGTGAAGGTGGCGAACGCGGCGATCACCTGCGCGGTGGGGTTGCTGGAGGGGAAGAACACCTGGCCGATGGTGACGGCCAGATAGCCATAGACACCGAAGTCGAACCACTCCATGGCATTGCCAAGTGCGGCCGCGCCGACGGCGCGCTTAAGCATGGGCTTGTCGACGACGGTGATCTCATCGACCTTCAGGTGGCGGCGGCGTTTGAACCAGCCGAAATGGGCGTGTGCCTCGGGGGTGTCCTGCATGGGGCTCCCTTGTAAGTGGAAGAGGTGAATAGACGGTGGGCTAGGTCCCGGAAATCGGAAACGGCGATGCAGGCGCAGGTGGCGCAGGCATCGGGGGCAGGGGGAATGTGCGCACGCACGGCGCCACGCGCACGACAACGCACCGGCGTAACGGCGGACATGCGGAACAGACCGCTGCAGCGCGCAATCAGCGGCCAGCGGTCACGTCAGCGTGCGAATGCAGGCAGAGCGCCTGCGGGCGTCATCCGCCGGGATCCAGCGCGAGGCGGTGGAAGGGCAGGGCGGGAGCCATCGTGGCAAGCGAAGCGCCGGTCGGCAGTGCTTCCCACGTAACAGGTGCGCCCGTCACGTAGTGGGTCGTGTCGATCATCCGTTCATGATAACGGCATCGGCGTGAGCATGCAGAGAAGCCGGCTGATCTGCACGCTGTGTTCCATCACGCCTGTTCATCCGCGCAGCGTGCAATGACATGCGTTGAACGAACTCTGGCCGCAGCGCTCACGCCATGCTGTCTACGGTGGGGGTGAATGCAATAGCGCAATCGAAAAGGAGCACCGCATGACCCGTCGCATTCCCGAAGGTACGCTGATCATCGTCGCTGATGGTGGTTCGGCCCGCGTGTTCACCAATGTTGGCAGCGAACACCAGCTGACCCTGAAGCAGGAAGGCGAACTGCGCCTGCAGGACATCAGCGAGCAGGGTGTCTCCGGGCAGGGGCCGGCCGGCGCGGTGCCGAAAGACATGTCCATTTCGCAGCTCAACGAGGCGACGTTCGCCAAGCAGGTGGCGGAGCAGTTGAACGAAGATGCGCTCAACAACCGCTTTGCACACCTGGTGCTGGTGGCAGACCCCACCACGCTGGGCCGTATCCGCCCGCTGCTGCACAAGGAGGTCCAGGCCCGCCTGCTGGGCGACATTGCCAAGGACCTGACAAACGCCCCGCTGGCGGATATCCAGAAAGCGTTGGCGGCGTAACCGGCATGCCGTTCATGCGTGACTACCCGGCGGCGGAGCCCGCTGGCGCGGACGTGGACGCGCAGGCGGGCTGGCTGCTGCTCGAGTTCGGTGCACCCTGGTGTGGTCACTGCCAGGCCGCGCAGCCCGCACTCCAGGCGTTTGTGGACGCCTACGATCTGGTGCACTGGAAGATCGAGGATGGCAAGGGAAAGCCCCTGGGGCGTGCATTCAAGGTAAAACTGTGGCCCACCGTGGTACTGCTGCATGACGGCCAGGAAGTGGCGCGGGTGGTGAGGCCGGTCGACAGCGCCGACCTCGCCACCTTGCAGGGCGCATTGCTGGGCTGAGGGCAGCAATCGCTGCGTGCGGTGCGCACGGCGCCGAGCAGGTTCGGCTGCATCGCGGTCTAGTGATAGGTCACCTTTTCCGCTTCCGCACGCAGCTTCTGCAGCAACGACCGACCATGCTGGCTCAGCATGACCATCGCGTTGGCGATCTCTTTGGCGTTGTAGCCCATCGGTGAGGGTGGCTTCGGCTCGGGGCCGTACTGCTCGCCGATGAGGATGGCCATGCCTTCAGCACTGTTGAGGGCATGTTCGATGCGCTGGAACAGCGATTCCATGGCCGGGCTGAGCAGACGCGTGTGTTTCATGCGGAAACTCCTTGGGTGCGAGGGCCACCGCAAGGGTGGCGGGCGATGCGTGCTTGGAACTCCCGGAAGGAACAGAGAAAACCGGAGGGCCTGACGGCCACACGCAGCGCCCGCCGCAGTTACGACGAGCTACCTCTGTCCTTCTTTTCGGGGGTTCCAATCCCGGCAGCGGGATGTCCGCTGCGGCGCCATCCTGGGCAGATCGAGGCGCTGCGCACCAATTGATGGTTCGTCTCGCTTTGTCCCGCGCCGAAGGCGCGGTCTTTCAGAAGTGCATGTGTGGACATCCATTGCCGTATTGGCACCGATCTGGAAGGGGGAAAGCGGAAGGCTATGAGGCGATTTGTCGTCCGGCCATGCAATTACGTGCAAATCATCGTGCCGGTTCCGGCGGCCGCACTGCAGCATGCGACAGGGCAGGGCTGGTGCTAGGATCGGACTACTACCTGAATCGATCCAAATGCCGATGCCCATACTGGACCGTGGTCTCCTGATCGCTGTCGCCGCCACGGCGATGTTTGCTTCCGGCCTGGCCAGTGCGGCCCCAGCCAGAACCGCCGCCGACAAGGCATACGCCTCGGTCGACCCGTTCATCGGCACCGGTGGCGAGGGCCATACCTACCCGGGGGCCACGGTGCCGTTCGGCATGGTCCAGCTCAGCCCGGACACGCGTATCCAGCCGCGTGAAAAGGCCTATGGCTGGGCGGCGGGCTACCGCTATGACGACAGCAGCATCGTCGGCTTCTCGCATACGCATTTTTCCGGCACCGGTCATTCGGACCTGGGTGACGTCCTGCTGATGCCGTTCACCGGCAATCCCGGGCTGGAGCGCGGCGATCCGGAGAAGCCGCGCAGCGGTTACGCCTCACGGTTCCGCCACGCTGACGAGAAGGCCGAGCCGGGCTACTACGCAGTCACCCTCGATGACTACAAGGTGCGTGCCGAGCTGACCACCAGTGCGCGCGTGGGCGTGCATCGCTATGCCTTCCCCAAGGGCACCGACGCCAAGGTGCTGCTGGACATGCGTACCAGCATGTACGACTACCCGGGCAAGGTGCTGTGGTCGCGGGTGCGGGTGCGCGCCGATGGCACGGTGACCGGCTTCCGCGAAACCCGAGGCTGGGCGCCGGGCCGCCAGCTGTACTTTGCGATGCGCTTCTCACGCCCGCTGGCCGGGCATGAGCTGCACAACACCGAGCAGGACATCGTCTACAAGGGCTTTCCGCCGCCGGGCGAAAAGGACCCGGCACAGCGCGCCCAGATCGAGGGTCGTCAGCTGGTTGGTACGTTCGCTTTCGGCAAGCTCGATGCACCGCTGGTGGTGAAGGTGGCGATCTCGCCGGTCAGTGAAGCCGGTGCCATCGCCAACCTCGACGCGGAAGTGGCCGACTTCGATTTCGACCGCGTGCGTGCACAGGCGAAGCAGGAGTGGACGCAGGCACTGTCCGTGTTGGACATTGACGCGCCGGAACATGCGCGGCGCAGTGCCTATACCGCGCTGTACCACACGATGCTGGGGCCGACGCTGTTCATGGATGCCGATGGCCAGTACCGCGGCGCGGACAATGCCGTGCACAAGGCCGATGGCTTCACGCACTATTCGACGTTCTCGCTGTGGGACACCTACCGCGCGCTGCACCCTCTGCTGACCTTGGTGCAGCCGGGAAAGCGCAACAGCGACTTCATCAACTCCATGCTGGCCCACCACGAGCACAGCCCCTACGGCATGCTGCCGGTGTGGTCGTTCCACGGCCTGGAGGACTGGTGCATGATCGGCTACCACGCCGTGCCGGTGATCGCCGATGCCTACGTGAAGGGCATTCGTGGCTTCGATGCGGACAAGGCTTTGAACGCGATGGTCGAGACCGCGAACTACGGCCCGTATGATGGCATCGCGCAGTACCGCGAGCTGGGCTATGTGCCGATCGACGAGGAAGGTGAAGCGGCCAGCAAGACGCTGGAGTACGCCTTCGACGACTGGACCATCGCACGCATGGCGCAGGCCATGGGCAAGGCCGATATCGCGGCGACCTTCGACAAGCGCGCAGGCAACTGGCGCAATGCCTTCGACAAGGACACCGGCTTCATGCGCGCGCGCAAGCGCGATGGCAGCTTCCGCACGCCGTTCGACCCCAGCGCCAGCGGCTACGGCACCGACTACACCGAAGGCAACGCCTGGCAGTACTCGTGGTACGTGCCGCAGGACGTCGCCGGCCTGGCCGCCGCGCACGGGGGCAGCGACAAGCTGCTCGCGCGCCTGGACGAGGTGTTCAACGCCAAGGTGGATCCATCGATCTTCGAGCACATGGAAGACATCACCGGCCTGATCGGCTGGTATGCGCACGGCAACGAGCCCAGCCACCACGTGGCCTACCTGTATTCGTATGCCGGCCAGCCGTGGCGCACCCAGGCGCGGCTGAAGCAGATCATGGACACCCAGTATGCCGACCGCCCCGATGGCCTGGCCGGCAATGATGACGTTGGCCAGATGTCGGCCTGGTATGTGTTCACCGCGCTGGGCTTCTACCCAGTGGCGCCGGGTTCGGGCGAGTACATCCTGGGCCGTCCGTTCCTGCCCAGGACCGCGATGCGTCTGCCGAACGGCAAGACGTTCACCATCGTGGCCGAGGGGCTGGATGACGCGCACACGTATGTGGGCAGCGTGACGTTGAACGGCAAGCCGCTGCAGCGTACCTTCCTGCGCCACGACGAGATCCTGGACGGTGGCGAACTGCGCTTCAGCATGCAGGCCGAGCCGAACAAGGACTGGCCGGGGCAGGGCGCGCAGGCGCCGTATTCGATGAGCCAGTGACGATGGGCGGCGCGGCATTGCCGCCGTCATTGCCCCGCACTTGGTAGGTGCCAACCTCGGTTGGCACGCGGGAGGTCAAGGGCATCTACCAAGGTGGGCGTCTTCCGGAATCCATGGGTCGCGGTGCTTTTGGTAGGTGCCAACCTTGGTTGGCACGCAGGACGTCAACGCTCAGCGGAACCGCAGCCCGACGCGCGCGCCACCGAGCGGCGCCGTTTCGATCTTCAACATCGCACCGTGCCGTTGCGCGATCTCGGCCACAATCGCCAGCCCCAGCCCGCAGCCGTCGCCCTCGCTGCTGGCCCGGTAGAAGCGTTCTGTGACGCGCGCGCGTTCGGCTTCGGCGATGCCGGCGCCGTCATCGTCCACCCATACCTGCACGCCGTCGGTTCCCTGCCGAACGCCGAGGGTGATGACTCCGGGCGTGGCGCCATAGCGCAGCGCGTTGTCCAGCAGGTTGCCCAGCGCCTCGCGCAGCAACTGCGGATCGCCCTGTACCTGCACGCCGTCGTCGGGTCCGTCGTAACCCAGGTCAACGCCCGCCACCAATGCGCGGTCGGCATAGCGCTCGACCACGCCACGCGCCAGCGCGGCCAGATCCAGAGGCTGCAGCGGCAGTGCGCTGCCCTGTGGATCTTCCGAGCGGCTGAGCATCAGCAGCTGGTTGACCAGGTGCTGCAGCCGTGCCAGCCCGGCCAGCGTGCCGGACAACGCCAGCTGCTGGGCCTGCGGATCCTGGTGGCGGAGTGAGCTCTCCAGCTCCACCTGCATTGCCGCCAGCGGCGTGCGCAGCTGGTGCGCGGCATTGCTGACGAAGCGCCGTTGCGCGGCCTGCATGGCGTCCAGTCGTTGCAACAGCGCGTTGTAGGCCTCCACCGCCGGCCACAGCTCGCGTGGCGCCTCCTGCGCGGGTTCCAGGGGCGCCAGTGGGTCCGGGCGGGGGCTGGCCAAGCGCCGCGCCACCTGGTTGGCATGGCGTGCGGCCGCGCCGGTCCCGGACCAGGCCAGCCACGCTGCCAGCGTGAGGATCGCAGCTTGGAACGGGATGCTGGTCAGCAGCAGCTTGCGCTCCAGCCGGTGGCGCTTGCGCAGCGTCTCGGCTACGCGCAGCCGGATATCGTGGCCCGGTCCGGCACTGACGAGGACTTCGACCATGCGCACCGGCTGCCCGCGCAGGCGCCCATCGTAATAAACCGCGTCGTCGCTTGATGCGGCGGTGGCCGGGCGCGGCAGCGCTTCGGCCAAGTCGCCATACAAGCGTCCACCCGCAGCATCGACCACTTCGCCATGCACTTCGTCGGCGGTGTCCCAGCTGAACATACGTGACACCGCGGGCGTGATCTCGATCGAGGCATGACCCTCCTGCACCGTCACCAGCTCGGACAGGGACATCGCCGAGTCCAGCAGCCAGCGGTCATAGACCTGACCGGCATAGAAGCGCGCCAGCGCGAAGGAACCCACCGCGCTACACATCAGCAGCACCAGCAGTGGCAGCCACAGGCGGCGCAGCAGCAGGCTCCGCAGGCTGTGCACGCGCTCAGTCACCGCTGGCCTCCAGGCGATAACCCAGGCCACGCAGCATGCGGATGCCGACGCCGGCACGCGCCTGTTCCAGCTTGCGGCGCAGGCGACTGACATGCACTTCGATCACCGACAGGTTGGCTTCGTGGTCCCAGCTGTACAAAGCGTCGAACAGCCGCTGCTTGGTCACGGTGCGGCCGGGATGCTGCATCAGTGCCTCGACCAGCGACAGCTCGCGGGCGGTCAGTTCGATGCGCTGGCCGTCCACCTGCGCCTCATTGCGGATGCTGTCGAAGCACAAACGGCCCAACCGCTTCTGCGCCGGTGCGTCGCTGCGGCGGCGCGACAGAGCACGCAGGCGCGCTTCCAGCTCGCCCAGTGCGAACGGTTTGGCGAGATAGTCGTCGCCACCCCGGTCGAGGCCGAGGATGCGGTCCTCCACGCCGTCGCGCGCCGTCAGGATCAGCACCGGCAGGATCACACCGTCGTTGCGCAGGCGCGAGAGCAGGTCGAGGCCATCGACGTCGGGCAATGAAAGATCGAGCACCATCACGTCATACGGCGCGCTGGCCAGTGCAGCCGGCGCGTGCAGCCCACGCGAAAGGTGGTCGCACAGATGGCCGGCGCCCTGCAGGGCGCGGATCAGTCCATCGGCCAGGGCGGCGTCGTCTTCGATCAGCAGGATTCGCATTGCAAGCTTCGTGCAAGGTTGGGGCAAGATTGGCGCAAGTGCGTCACCTTACCGTGACGCGCATGAATTTCTCCCCTTGCCTTGCGGCTGTGTTGGCCGCCCTTTCGTGCGCACCTGCGGCGTCGGCACTGTCCCTGCAGGAGGCGCAGCGCGCCATGGAAGCACACAACCCGGACCTGCGTGTGGCGGCACTGGCGCTGCGTGGCGTGCAGGGCGACGCGCAGACGGCGGCGCTGCGTCCAGCGACCGAGCTGTCGATCGGCACCAGCAAGCTCAGCCCCAGGCACGGCGTCGGCCCGGGCCGCTGGCAGGACAAGCGGATGGACAGCACCGTGGGCCTGGGCTGGACCTGGGAACGCGGTGGCAAGCGCGCGTTGCGTATCCGCCAGGCCGATGCGCTGCTGGAGGTGGCCGGGCTGGAGATGCTCGATGCGCGGCGTCGCCAGCAGGTGGCGCTGCATGAGGCCTACTTCGGCCTGAAGCGCGCGCAGGAGCGGGTGCAGATTGCCGAGGCCAACCGCCAGAGTTCGGCCGAACAGATGGCGGCAGCCGACAAGCAGGTTGCCACCGGGGCGATGGCGCCGGTCGACCGCGCGCGGCTGGCGGTGGACGACCTGGCGGTGGCCGACGCGGCGCGCGAGGCGGCCATGGATCTGCGCAATGCACGGCATGCGCTGGGCCTTCTGCTCGGGCGTGACGACAGCGGTGACCTCAGCGCCGATGATCCCTGGCCGGACCTCGCAGGCGTTGCCGCAACGCGCGCGTTCGATCCGCAGCAGCGTGCCGATCTGCGCGCAGCGCGTTCGCGCCTGGCCGCGGCCGATGCCGGTGTAGCACTGGCGCGCAGCGAGCGCCACCGCGATGTCCAGCTGGGTGTGGAAGCCGAACGCGAGCCGACCGACATCAGCGGTGTGACCTGGGGCGTGTCGTTGACCATTCCACTCGGTGGCCCATCGCGTGCACGCGGCGCGATGCAGCGTGCCGAGGCCGACCGTGATAGTGCGGCGCTGGAACTGCAGGTGCTGCAGCGCGAAGCGCGCGCCGAGCTGGACCAGCTGCAGGCCGGCGCGCAATCCGCCGCGCAGCGCCGCAGCGACTACGAAGGACTGCAGTCCGACGCCGCGCGCAAGGCGGTACAGGGCATCGAACTGGCCTACCGCCGTGGTGCCGCCAGCCTGACCGATCTGCTGGATGCGCGCCGCAGTTGGCGCGAATTCGAGGCCGCGTTGATCGAAGCGCGTGCCGACCATGCCATTGCCCTGGCGCGCTGGGAAGCGGCCACATCCGTTGTTGAAGGAGAGTCCCGATGAAGTCCACCGTCGCCCGTCGCCTGCGTGCGCGACATGCCGTGCTGCCGGCCCTGCTGGCGCTGGCCCTGCTGGGCGGCTGCGGCCGCGAACCGGCGTCGTATACCGAGGACGCGCCGCAGGTCAGTGCCGGCCAGATCCAGTTTCCAGCCGGCAGCCGCCAGCTGGACGTGCTGCGCAGCGAGGCGGTGACCGCTGGCGCCAGCGCCAGCCTGCAGCTGCCGGGCCGGGTGGCCTGGGACGAGACACGCTCCAGTGCACTGCGCACGCCGTTGCCGGGTCAGGTGGCGCGCATCGAGGCGCAGCCGGGGCAGAGAGTGAAGGCAGGGCAGGTCATCGCCTGGATCACCTCGCCGGAGTTCGGCCAGGCCCAGGCAGAGGGCGCGCGTGGCCGTGCCGAACTGCAGCAGGCACGCAAGGAGCTGGAGCGCACCCGCGAGCTGCACGCCGCGGGAGTGGCGTCGGGCCGTGAACTGGATGAAGCCGAAGCGAACCTCGCTGGCAGCCAGGCTGATCATGCACGTGCGACTGCCTTCGCCAGGGCCTACGGCAATGGCCAGCGCGTGGACCAGCGCTTGCCGCTGCGCGCGCCCATTGATGGCGTGCTGGTGGAGCGGCGGATGAACCCGGGCATGTCGGTCAGTCCCGACAGCGAGAAGCCATTGGCAGTGATCGGCGATCCGGACCGCCTGTGGCTGCTGCTGGATGTTCCTGAAAGCCTGGCAGGGCGGTTGAAGGCCGGCATGCAGGTGAGCGTGCCCGGCGCCGATGGACAGCCGCTGCAGGCGACCCTGCAGCACGTGGATGACTTCATCGACAGTGAGCGCCGCGTGGTGCAGGCGCGTGCCGAGCTGGACAACCGCGCACGTGGCTTCAAGGCCGGGCAGTACGTACGCGCCCAGGTGGCGTTGCCGTCCGAGGGCGGTGTCTCGCTGCCCGACGCCGCGGTGTTGCTGATCGACGGAAAGCAGGTGGTGTTCGTGGAGGAAGGCAAGGGCCGCTTCGCGCGCCACGCGGTGCACGCCGAGGAGCTGGGTGACGGCCGCCTGTGGGTGCGTGAAGGCCTGGCGCCGGGCAGCAGAGTGGTCGTCGAGGGTGGCCTGCTGCTGCAGCAACTGGTCGACAGCGCGCCAGCCGCCGCCAGCGCCGGCACGGGGCATGCCGCGCCATGATCGATCGCCTGATTGCCTATTGCCTGCGCCAGCCGCTGATGGTGATGCTGGCGCTGCTGCTGTTCATCGGCGCTGGCATCGCCGCGTTCCGCGTGCTGCCGGTGGAAGCCTTCCCGGATGTGTCCGACACCCAGGTGACGGTGGTGTCGCTGCACCCGGGCCGTGCCGCCGAAGAGGTCGAGCGCGAGGTGACGATGCCGCTGGAAGTGGCGCTGTCTGGCATTCCGCATTCGGTGCGGGTGTTCTCGCATACGCAGTTCGGCCTGTCGATGATCATCCTGACCTTCGACGACAAGGCCGATGACTACTTCGCACGCCAGCAGGTGCTGGAGCGCCTGCAGGGCGTGGAGCTGCCGGAAGGGGTGACCCCGGAGCTGGAGGCGATGAGCTCGGCGGTGGGCGAGATCTACCGCTATGTGCTGAAAGGCCCGCACCTGACCCCGACCCAGCTGCGCACCGTGCAGGAATGGACGATGGAGCGTAGCCTGCGCACCGTTCCTGGAGTGGCCGATGTGATCAGCTTCGGTGGCTTTGCGCGCACCTTCCAGGTCAAACCGGATTTGGACAAGCTGCGTGACCGCGGCATCAGCCTCGGTGAGTTCGCCGAGGCGCTGGAGAAGGGCAGCTCGAACGCGGGCGGCGGCTATGTGGAACGCGGCCAGCAGCAGTTCCTGATCCGTGGTGTGGGCCTGATGCGTTCGCCGGCCGACATTGGCAACGTGGTGGTGGCGCAGCGCGGTGGCACGCCAATCCTGGTGCGCGACCTTGCCGGTATCGCCGATACCGGCCTGCCCCGGCAGGGCCTGGTCGGCCAGGATGACAATGACGATGCGGTGTTCGGCATGGTGCTGATGCGCAAGGGCGAGAACCCGTCCGACGTGCTCGACGCCCTGCATGCGCGCATCACCGAGATCGAAGCCAACCAGCTGCCGGCCGGGGTCAGCATCGAGCCGTTCTACGACCGCTCGTGGCTGGTGTCGACCACGTTGAAGACCGTGTTCCGCAACCTGCTTGAAGGCGCGGTGCTGGTGTTCCTGGTGCTGTGGTTGTTCCTGTACAACGCCCGCGCCGCGCTGATCGTGGCGGCGATGATGCCGCTGGCCCTGCTGTCGACCTTCCTTGGCCTGCATCTGTGGGGCGTACCGGCCAACCTGTTGTCGCTGGGTGCGATGGACTTCGGCATCATCATCGATGGCGCGGTGATCGTGACCGAACACATCGTGTCGCGGCTGTCGAAGCTGCCGCCGAACGCTGACAGGAAGACGCGCTTCTCTACCGTACTCTCGGCAGCCTCCGAAGTGGGGCGCCCGACGTTCTTCTCGATGCTGATCATCATCGCCGCACACATCCCGATCTTCACCCTGCAGCGCCAGGAAGGCCGCATGTTCGCACCGATGGCGTACTCGGTGACCTCGGCGTTGATCGGTGCGTTGATCCTCGCACTGACCGTGGTGCCACTGTTCTGCTACTGGTGGCTGCGCCGCGACCGCATGCGCGATGGCAATCCGCTGATGGACCGCCTGACCGGCGGGTACAAGCCGATCCTGGAACGCGCACTTGCCCGTCCGCGCGCGGTGGTGCTGACTGCGGTTGTGCTGCTGGTCGGTACGCTGGCACTGGGCACGCGGCTGGGATCGGAGTTCCTGCCCGAGCTGGACGAAGGCTCGATCTGGTTGACCGCCACGCTCGACCCGAGCACCAGCCTGGCCGAGGCGCAGCAGCAGTCGCGGCGCATCCGTGAGCTGGTCGGCACTTTCCCGCAGGTATCGACCGTGGTGGCCAAGTTGGGGCGCCCGGAAGACGGCTCCGATGCCAAGGGCGCCAACCAGATCGAGGCGCTGGTGGCGTTGAAGCCTGAGAAGGAATGGCCGAAGGGCGTGGACAAGCGACAGCTGGTGAGCGATCTGCAGCGCACCTTGGAGCAGCGGATTCCCGGGCCGGAGTTCTCGATCTCGCAGCCGGTGCGCGACAACATCCTGGAGAGCATCTCGCAGATCAAGGGCCAGGTGGTGATCAAGGTCAGCGGCTCGGACCTGGATGTACTGAACCAGCACGCGCAGGCGATCCTGGCCCAGGTACGTGCGGTGGACGGCGTGGAAAGCGCGTTCATCGATCGCGACGGTTCGCTGCCGCAGCTGCAGATCGACATCGACCGCGACCGCGCCGCGCGCTACGGCCTGAACGTGCGCGACATCGACGAGGTGATCGAGACCGCACTGGGCGGACGCCAGGTCGGTGAACTGTGGGAAGGTGACCGCAGGTTCCCGATCACGCTGCGCCTGGACGACGCCGACCGTGACCTGCAACGGTTGCGCACGGTGCCGGTGGGCATTGGCGATGGCCACACCGTGACGCTGTCCGACGTGGCCGAGTTCCGCATGGCCAGTGGCGCGATCAACATCTCGCGTGAGAACGCACAGCGGGTGAAGGCGGTGAGCATCTTCATCGCCGGCCGCGACATGGGCAGCGTGGTGGCCGACATGCGCAAGCGCGTGGACGCCAGCGTGCAGCTGCCGGATGGCTACCGGCTGGAGTGGTCTGGCGAGTTCGAGAACCAGCAGCGTGCGATGAAGCGGCTGGGCTGGGTGATTCCGCTGTCGGTGCTGATCATCTTCGTGCTGCTGTTCGATGCCTTCAAGGACATCAGCAGCGCTGCGCTGATCCTGGCCAACGTGCCACTGGCGATGATCGGCGGCATCCTGGCCCTGTGGCTGACCGGCATTCCGCTGTCGGTGTCGGCGGCAATCGGCTTCATTGCATTGTTCGGGCAAGCGGTGCTGAACGGCGTGGTGATGCTCAGCCGCTTCGCCCAGTTGCGCGAGCAGGGCATGGACCTGCTGCAGTCGGTGGTGCTAGGTTCGCTGCAGCGCCTGCGCACGGTGCTGATGACCGCACTACTGGCGATGTTCGGCCTGCTGCCGATGGCCACCTCGCATGCGATCGGTGCCGAGACCCAGAAGCCGCTGGCGGTGGTGGTGATCGGCGGCCTGCTGTCGGCGATGCTGTTGACCCTGCTGGTACTGCCCACGCTGTACTACTGGGTACACCAGCGTCGCGAGGCCCATGGCGCCTGACCTGCCTGTAGCGCCGACCCCACGCTCGGCTGCTTCTGGCCTTCGCGCGAAGAGCAGCCGAGCATGGGCTCGGCTCTACACCGGCTTCGCGTCCTGCGTGGATTCGATCAACCGCCACGGGTTCCCAAGCAGATCCACGCCATGCGTGGATGCCGTCCGCGCGACCTAGACCATCCCACCGTTGGCGCGCAGCGCCTGGCCGTTGATCCATCCGCCATCCGTGCCAGCCAGGAACCCCACCGCGCCGGCGATGTCTTCCGGCGTACCCAGCCGCTCCAGCGGGTTCATCCTCGCCAGCCGCGCGATCAGTTCCGGCGATTTTCCCTCCAGGAACAGATCGGTGGCGGTCGGGCCCGGCGCCACGGCGTTCACGGTGATGTTGCGCCCGCGAAGCTCCTTGCTGAGGATCGCGCCCATGGTCTCCACCGCCGCCTTGCTGGCGGCGTACACGCTGTAGTTCTCCAGCCGGATGCCGACCACGCTGGTGGACAGCGTGACGATGCGCCCGCCGTCGCGCACCCGTCGTGCACTTTCGCGCAGCACATTGAAGGCGCCCTTGAGGTTGATGCCGATCACCCGATCGAACAGGGCGTCGTCGGTGTCGGCCAGCGGCGCCAGCTGCAGTACGCCCGCGCTGTTGACCACCACGTCGATGCCGCCGAAGCGGTCTTCGATGGCATCGAACAGCTGCCGCACTGCCTGCGGATCGGCGACATCGGCCTGTAGCGCGATCGCCTGCGCGCCGGCTGCGTTGAGTTCGGCCGCCAGCGCTTCGGCGTCGTCGCGGCGCCCTGCATAGTTGATGGCGACAGCGTGGCCATCGGCGGCGAGCCGGCGGGAAATGGCGGCGCCGATGCCACGGGAGCCGCCGGTGACCAGAGCGACAGGGCGGGCGAGGGAGAGGGTCATGGTGGCTTCCAGTCGGGCACGCCGGAGTGGCGCAGGACTATCTTCGCGACATTGCCAGTTCGGATAATCCTGCATAATCCGCCAACATCATCCGGATCACCGAACAATGGATCGCTTCACGGCCATGCGCGCCTTCGTCCGTATCGTCGAGCGCCGCAGCTTCACCCGGGCCTCCGAAGACCTCGGCCTGCCACGGGCCACGGTGACCGACGCGATCAAGGCACTGGAACAGCGGCTGGGCGTGCGCCTGCTGCACCGGACCACGCGGCGGGTGGTGCCAACGCTGGAAGGCGAGGCCTTCTATGGCCGTTGCCTGCGCTTGATCGCCGACATGGATGATGCCGAGGCCGCGTTCCGTGACGCGCCGCCGCGCGGCCCGTTGCGCATTGAAGTGCATGGCACGCTGGGCCGGCACCTGCTGTTCCCGCACCTGCCGCAATTCCTGCAGCGCTACCCCGAGATCGAACTGGAGGTCAGCGAAGGCGACCGCTATGTTGACCTGCTGGGCGAAGGCGTGGATGCGGCGTTGCGGGTCGGGACGCTGGCCGACAGCGATCTGGCGGCGCGCCGGTTGACGATGCTGCGCGAGGTGACGGTCGCCTCGCCTGGCTACGTGCAGGCCAGGGGCGTGCCGGGCAGCATCGATGCCCTGCAGGACGGCCACCAGATGGTCGGCTACCGCTCCAGCGCCAGCGGCCAGCTGATTCCGCTGGAGTTCCAGCAGGGCGGGCAGGTGCGCTACCTGCCGTTGCCGGCGCGGGTGCGTGTGTCCGGCGCGGATGCGTTCCTCGGTGCCGCGCTGGCAGGCCTGGGCATCATCCAGGCACCTCGCTACCGGATGGACCCGTACATCGCGCGCCGGCAGCTGGTGGAGCTGCTGCCGGAGGCGCCGCCGACGCCGAGTCCGTTGAGCCTGGTCTACAGCTGTGGCTATTGGCGCAACGCCGATGATCTCGACGCCGCACAGGAAGCCAAGCTCGACCTGGTCTGCCGCAAGCTGGGCCTGCGCCCGGGCCAGCGCGTGCTGGA
>NZ_JBHHMJ010000203.1:0-442 GCF_042136455.1 Stenotrophomonas sp. 3diitr2024 | reverse complement strand
AGGCCGTTGAGCAGGCGGCCGCCGGCCCAGTTGCCGTCCTGGTTGTAGCGGGCCAGGTTCCACTCCGGCACCTTCAGCATGTTCTGGGTGTAGTCACCCTGCAGCTCGAAGCGGAAGTAGTTCGGGGTGTACAGCTTGTACGCCGAGGTAGCCGGATCGAAGTCACCCGGGTTGCGCTCCTCGTAGTACGCGTAGCTGTCCATCTTGTCGATCCAGTCCAGGCCATAACGCACCTGCCAGTTCTTCCACTGGCTGCGGCGGCGTCGCCGGTGCCAGCAGGCGCAGGCTGATGCGCACGTCCTGCTCGGGCGGCGGCAGCAATGGCGGCGCGGCCACCCAGTGCACCAACAGCGAACAGAGCCATTCGACCAGTGATGCCCGCGTCAGCCAGTTGGCTGCAGGCGGCGATCTCACGTTGATTGCCAACGGGGGCTCGATCCTC
>NZ_JBHHMJ010000181.1:0-8549 GCF_042136455.1 Stenotrophomonas sp. 3diitr2024 | reverse complement strand
GGGCCTGAAGGTCGGCGTGGCCAAGTTCCCGTGGGCCGCCAGCGGCCGCGCGATCGGCATCGGTCGCACCGAGGGCTTCACCAAGCTGATCTTCGATGAGGAGACCCACCGCATCATCGCGGACGGAGCAGATCCATATCGATGAAGGAGTCGAGCACGCTCGACGCTACGAACCGGCCGGTGAGCGTGGAGCCGGCCAGCGGCCGGCACTACCAGGTGGACGATCAGTTCGCTTTGTGGATGGCGCGCTTGCTGACCGCCATCGCGGCGTCGTGGATCACTTCCGACAGCGACGGGTGGGCGTGGCAGATGCGGGCCAGGTCATCGGCCGAGCCGCTGAACTCCATGGTCAGCACGCCTTCGTGCACCAGTTCGGAGACGTTGGCGCCAACCAGGTGCATGCCGAGGATGCGATCGGTTTCGGCATGGGCCAGGATCTTCACGAACCCCGCCGGCTCGATCATCGCTACGGCACGGCCGTTGGCGGCGAACGGGAAGCTGCCGGCCTTGTACGGAATGCCCTCGGCCTTCAGCTGGGCTTCGGTCTTGCCGACCCAGGCCAGTTCCGGCTCGGTGTAGATGACCCACGGGATGGTGTCGAAGTTGACGTGGCCCGGCAGGCCGGCGATCAGCTCAGCCACCGCGATGCCTTCCTCGAAGCCCTTGTGCGCCAGCATCGGGCCGCGCACGCAGTCGCCGACCGCCCACACGCCGTTGACGCCGGTGTGGCAGTGCGCGTCGACTTCGATCTGGCCGCGCTCGTTGACCTTGACGCCGGTGCCTTCGGCCAGCAGGCCCTTGGTGGCGGCGCGACGGCCGACGGCCACCAGCAGCTTGTCCACGGTCAGGGTCTTTTCGCCTTCCGCGTCAGTGTAGGTGACGATGACTTCCTTCTTCTTGCCCTTGCCGGTGATCTCGGTCTTGGAAACCTTGGCATTGAGCTTGATGTCCAGGCCCTGCTTCTTGAATTCCTTGGCAGCGGCCTTGGCCACTTCGGCGTCGGCAGCCGCCAGGAACTCCGGCATGGCCTCAAGGATGGTGACTTCAGCGCCCAGGCGCTTCCACACGCTGCCCAGTTCCAGGCCGATCACGCCGGCACCGATCACCGCCAGGCGGTTCGGCACTTCGGTGAAGTCCAGGCCGCCGACGTTGTCGACGATGGTCTCGCCGTCGAACTTGGCGAACGGCAGTTCGATCGAATCCGAACCGGCCGCGATGATGACGTTGGTGCCCTTCAGCTCGACTTCCGAACCGTCGTGCTGCTTCACCTTGACCACGTTGCCCGGCTGCAGCTGGCCGAAGCCGTAGTAGGCGGCGACCTTGTTGGCCTTGAACAGCATGCCGATGCCGCCGGTGAACTGCTTGACGATCTTGTCCTTGCGGCCAATCATCGCCTCGACGTCGATCTTGGCATCCTTGAAGCTGATGCCGTGGTCGCCAAAGATGTGGCCCATGTTCCAGAACTGGCGCGAGGAATCGAGCAGCGCCTTGGACGGGATGCAGCCCACGCGCAGGCAGGTGCCGCCGAGGGCCGGCTTGCCGTCCTTGCCCAGCGCTGCGTCGATGCAGGCGGTCTTCAGGCCCAGCTGGGCCGCGCGGATGGCAGCGTGGTAACCGGCCGGGCCGGCACCGATGACGACGACGTCGAATTGTTCAGCCATTGAATTATTCCTTGATGCATTACCAGAACCCCTCCGCGCAGGCGCGGAGGGGCGGGAGGTTTCTTACAGGCCGAACAGCATGCGGCCCGGGTTTTCCAGCTGGTTCTTGATGTCCACCAGGAACTGCACCGAGTCCTTGCCGTCGATGATGCGGTGGTCGTAGGACAGCGCCAGGTACATCATCGGCGCGATCACGACCTGGCCGTTCTGGGCGATCGGACGCTCCTTGATGGCGTGCATGCCCAGGATGGCGCTCTGCGGCGGGTTGATGATCGGGGTCGACAGCAGCGAACCGAAGGTGCCGCCGTTGGTCACGGTGAAGGTGCCGCCCTGCAGTTCTTCCAGGCCCAGCTTGCCGTCACGTGCCTTCTTGGCGTAGTCGGCGATGGTCTTCTCGATGTCGGCGAACGACATGCGCTCGACGTTGCGCAGGACCGGCGTGACCAGGCCCTTCTCGGTCGACACGGCGATCGAGATGTCCGAGTAACCGTGGTAGATGATGTCGTCGCCGTCGATCGAGGCGTTGACCAGCGGGAAGCGCTGCAGCGCGTTGGCAGCGGCCTTCACGAAGAAGCTCATGAAGCCCAGCTTGATGCCGTGGGCCTTGACGAACTCGTCCTGCAGCTCCTTGCGCGCCGCCGACACCTTGGACAGGTCGACTTCGTTGAAGGTGGTCAGCATGGCGGTGGAGTTCTTCGACTCCATCAGGCGCTCGGCGATGCGCTTGCGGATGCGGGTCATCGGCACGCGCTCTTCCGGACGCGCGCCACCGGCCTTGCCGGCGCCGCCGTTGCGGGCGAAGTTGACGATGTCTTCCTTGGTCACTGCACCACGACGGCCGGTGCCGTCGACGTCGGCCGGGTTCACGCCTTCGGTGATGGCGGTGAAGCGGGCGCCCGGCGGCAGGGTGTCGGCGGCCGACTTGGCAGCCGGAGCCGGAGCGGCGGCTGCGGCCGGAGCAGCGGCGGCCGGTGCGGCTTCAGCCTTCTTCTCTTCAGCGGCCGGGGCCGGAGCCGCAGCCACGGCGCCTTCTTCGATGATCGCCACGACCTGGCTGGAGGTCACGGTATCGCCTTCCTTGAACTTGATTTCCTTCAGCACGCCGTCAACCGGCGACGGCACTTCCAGCACGACCTTGTCGGTTTCCAGGTCAAGCAGGTTTTCGTCGCGCTTGACGGCGTCGCCCACCTTCTTGTGCCAGGTGGCGATGGTGCCGTCGGCGACGGATTCGGGCAGTACCGGGGCTTTGACTTCGGTGGCCATTGCGGGAGCTTCCTGGTTTGTCTTCTAAATAGGGGGAGGATTATTCAGCGAACGTGTCGTTGAACGGGTTGACCAGTGCGTCGGCAATCAGCTGCTGCTGCTCGCGGACGTGGTCAGCCATGTGACCGGCAGCCGGCGACGCCGAACGTGCGCGACCGGCGTAGTGCAGGTTCTGGCCATCGGCCAGGCAGAACTGCAGGTGGTGGCGGATCTGGTACCACGCGCCCTGGTTCTGCGGTTCTTCCTGCGTCCACACCACGTCGGTGGCCTTGCCGTACTTCTTCAGCTCGGCAGCCAGCAGCGCACGCGGGAACGGATACAGCTGCTCCACGCGGATGATCGCCACGTCGTCCTGGCCACGCTTGGTCTGGTCTTCCAGCAGGTCGTAGTAGACCTTGCCCGAGCACAGCACCACGCGCTTGACCTTCTTGGCATCGGCATTGGCGTCGCCGATCAGGTGCTGGAACTCGCCATTGGCCAGTTCGTCCAGGGTCGACACGGCCAGCTTGTGGCGCAGCAGCGACTTCGGCGACATCACCACCAGCGGCTTGCGGGTGGTCATGTGCAGCTGGCGACGCAGCATGTGGAAGGCCTGCGCCGGGGTCGACGGCACGACAACCAGCATGTTCTCCAGGGCGCACAGCTGCAGGAAGCGCTCCAGGCGCGCCGAGCTGTGTTCCGGGCCTTGTCCTTCATAGCCATGCGGCAGCAGCAGGGTCAGGCCGGAAATGCGGCCCCACTTTGCTTCACCGGCGGCGATGAACTGGTCGATCACCACCTGGGCACCGTTGGCGAAGTCGCCGAACTGGCCTTCCCAGATGCACAGCGTGTTCGGATCGGTGGTGGAGAAACCGTACTCGTAGGCCATCACCGCTTCTTCGCTCAGCAGCGAGTCGATGACGGTGGCCTTCTCCGGCGAATCCACCAGCTGCCGCAGCGGCATGTAGTAGTTGTCGGTCTTCTGGTCGTGCAGGATCGCGTGGCGGTGCGTGAACGTACCGCGGCCGACGTCCTGGCCGACCAGGCGCAGTGCGTGACCTTCGTCGAGCAGGGTGGCGTAGGCCAGGTTCTCGGCAAAGCCCCAGTCGCCCGGAATCTCGCCGGCGGCCATCTTGCGGCGGTCGTCGTAGACCTTGGCCACGCGCGAGTGCAGCTGCACTTCGTCCGGGATGGTGTTGATCAGCTTGGCCAGCTCGACCAGCTTGTTCTTCTCGACCTTGGTCGAGACCGGGTCGGACAGCTTGCCTTCCAGCAGCTTCGGCCAATCGACGAACAGCGGGCTGGTCGGCGGAGTCTTCTCGACCTTGGCCAGCTCGGTGGTCACTTCACCGGCGTCCAGCTTCTCGCGGTAGGCATCGACCATGGCCTTGCCGGCACCGGCGGCGATCACGCCCGCCTTTTCCAGCTGCTCGGCATACATCTCGCGGGTGGTCGGGTGCTTGCGGATCACCTGGTACATCAGCGGCTGGGTGATCGCCGGCTCGTCGGCCTCGTTGTGGCCCCAACGGCGGTAGCACATCAGGTCGATGACCACGTCCTTGGCGAACTTCTGGCGGAACTCGAAGGCCAGCTGCGCGGCGAACACGACGGCTTCCGGATCATCGCCGTTCACGTGCAGCACCGGGGCGGCGATCATCTTCGCCACGTCGGTGGCATAGCGCGTGGAGCGCGTATCCAGCGGGTTGGAAGTGGTGAAGCCGACCTGGTTGTTGACCACGATGTGCACGGTGCCGCCGACGGCGAAGCCGCGGGCCTGCGACATCTGGAACAGCTCCATGACCACGCCCTGGCCGGAGAAGGCCGCGTCGCCGTGGATCAGGATCGGCATGACCTGCTTGCGTGCGGTGTCCTTGCGGCGCTCCTGGCGCGAACGCACGGAACCGGCCACGACCGGGTCGGCGATTTCCAGGTGCGACGGGTTGAACGCCAGCGCCAGGTGCACCGGGCCACCGTCGGTGGCCACGTCGGCGGAGAAGCCCATGTGGTACTTCACGTCGCCGGCCGACGCGTGCTCGTCGTGCTCGAACTTGCCTTCGAATTCGTCGAACAGCTTGCGCGGGTTCTTGCCCAGGGTGTTGACCAGCACGTTCAGGCGGCCGCGGTGGGCCATGCCGATCACCACGTCCTTGACGCCATCCTTGCCGGCGCTGCGGATGATGGTGTCCATCATCGGGATCAGCGAGTCGCCGCCTTCCAGCGAGAAGCGCTTCTGGCCGACGTACTTGGTGTGCAGGTAGCGCTCCAGGCCTTCGGCCGCGGTCAGGCGCTCCAGGGTGCGGCGCTGGGTGTCAGCGTCCAGCTGGTAGTTGCCACCGGCCGCTTCCAGCTTCTTGTAGATCCACTGGCGTTGCTCGACCTCGGAGATGTGCATGAACTCCGCACCGATCGAGCCAGTGTAGGTCGCCTTCAGGCGTGCGAGCAGGTCGCGCAGCTTCATGCGCGGCTGGCCGCCGACGCCGCCGGTGCTGAACTCGCTGTTGAGATCGGCATCGGACAGGCTGTGGAACGGCAGGCCCAGGTCCGGGGTGTTCACCGGCGCGGCCAGGCCCAGCGGATCGAGGCGGGCGTCCAGGTGGCCGCGCGAGCGGTAGGCGGTGATCAGACGACCGACATTGCGCTCGCGCTCGTCGCCCGCACCGGTGCCGGTGCCAGCTTTCAGCGCATCCTTGGCCGCGTCCGCGATGTGGGAGATGACGGCCGAGTGCGGAATGTCACCTGCTTCGCGGCCCTTGAAGCCGTCGAAGTAGGTTTTCCATTTGGGATCGACACTATCCGGGGAGACCAGGTACTGCTCGTACAGGTCCTCGACATAGGAGGCGTTGCCGCCGGCGAGTTGCGAAGATTGCGCAAACTGCTTCAGTTGATTGTCCACGATGGAGGGTGTTGATTCGCTTTGTGGGGTATGGCTTCAGAAGGACCCGGCAGGAAGATGAATAGCCCTGCGCGGGCGCGTTCAAACAGCCAAATTGTACCCCCAACGGGACACGAAGGGGCACCACTGCGGGCATCCCACGTCCGCCGGTGCCGGTTCCAGACAGGTTGGGTCAGCGGCGCCGGCTCAGATGCCGAGCGCGCGCAGTTCGCTGCAATCGCGCGAACGGTCCCAGACGCGCTGCAATTGCTGCCCGAACGGCTGCGAACGTGCCGGCAGCGCGATACCGGCCTCGCCGTCGAGGCGATGGCCGATCAGACGAAAGTAGAAGTCGCCCGCATCGTTGAGCAGGCAGGAAGAGGCCAGCGCGCGGTCGACCGGGTCGCTGACCTCGCGGAACTGGATCACGCTCGGCAAGCGCTGGGCCAGCGCCAGCAGCGGTGCCCCGGCAGAGGCGATCGCAGCGGCATCGTGCACGATCACCCGCAGCTGCTTGTCGTGGCGGGCGGTGACGAAGCGGCGCAGGGCGGCCTGCACCGGCGCCGCGTCGAGCAGTCCCGGGTCCAGCTGGCGGCTGTGCAGCCACAGCTGGCGGCGGGCGCGGTGGACGATGGCCGTGGTGATGGCCACCGCCTCGGCGCGGCGGTCGATCGCGCTGGTCGCGCCCAGCCGGCGGCGCATCTGCTGGTGGCCGATGCCGGCCTCCTCGAACGCCTCGCCTTCCGGCAGGAAGCCCTGGCGGGCATAGAAATCGCGGGCGGGCAGCTGGGCGTGCAGGTGCAGCTCGGCCATGCCGAGCCTGCGCCCGGCCTCGACCAGTGCCTCCAGCAGGGCCTCACCGACCCCGTGGCTGCGATGGCTGGCCAACACCGCCATGCGGCCGATGCGGCCGTCCGGGGCCAGCCGACCGGTGCCGACCGGCTGGTTGTCACTGTCCAGCGCCAGCACATGGGCGCTGAGCGGGTCCAGCGCATCGCGTTCCAGTTCGGCGGCGATGCCCTGTTCCTGCACGAACACGCGTTGGCGCACGTCGTGGATGGCAACGTGGGCGTCGGCGTGGCTGACCTGCTGGACCCGGATCATGGTGAGGGCTCAGGCCCGGCCAGTGCTGTCGTCTTCGTCGTCGTCCTCGAAGTTGACGATGACCTCGATACCGTCGTCGTGCACGGTCACGGAGTGGACATCGTCGGACACCGCGTCGGCGTCGATCGCGTCGACGCGGTCACGGCCTTCGACCACTTCGCCGAGGACCACGGCGTCTTCGCCGTCGTCCTCCTCTTCAGCGTCGTACACCTCGTTCGGATCGATCAGCTGGAACACGCCACCGACCAACAGCTGCTGGACCACCGCGCGGCCCTTGTCGGACAGGCCGCGATAGGCGGCGGCGTCGAGCTGCTCGGCGCCGGCCAGGCGCTGCGCGTCCTTCACCGGCAGCGCGAAGTCCTGGCCGCTGACGTACAGGCTGGCGCCGCGCTTGGCCCGGCGCCAGGCCAGGCGTGCCCACGGGTGGCGCTGCAGCAGCAGGCCGGAGGCCAGCGCCTGGACCACTTCCTCCGGTGCCGGTGCGGCCTGGTGGGCCATCACTTCGCCGGCGGCGCGGTAGGTGGTGATGAAGCGACCGAACCAGTCACCCAGCTTGTCCGGGTCGTTCATGCGGATGGCGTTGAGCGCGGTGATCACCCGCGCCATCGCCACCGTGTCGATTTCGTTCGGGTCGGCCGGCACCTTGAGGTCGGCATCCTGGTAACGGATGTTCTCGTCGGCATCGGCGATCAGGGTGTCGAGGTAGTCGCTGATCAGCTCGGCCGAGGACGGCGCGCGCATGCCGAAGGAGAACGTCAGGCAGGGATCCTCGGCGACGCCGTGGTGCGGCACGTTCGGCGGCAGGTACAACATGTCGCCCGGCGCCAGCACCCAGTCGTGGGTCGGCTTGAACACCTTCAGTAGCTTCAGTTCCACGTCCGGGCGGAAGCCCAGCGGCGGCTGCTTGCCCTTGATCGATTCGCTGGCGTCGATCTGCCAGCGGCGGTGGCCGTGGGCCTGCAGCAGGAACACGTCGTACTGGTCGACATGGGCGCCGACCGAGCCGCCGGTAGCGGCGAAGCTGATCATCACATCATCCATGCGCCAGCGCGGCAGGAAGCTGAAGTGCTCGATCAGGGCGCGCACATCCGGGTCCCACTTGTCCACGTCCTGCACCAGCAGGGTCCAGTCGTGGTCGGGCAGGGCGGGGAACACGTCTTCCTGGAACGGGCCGGTGCGCACGCGCCAGCCGTCCTGGGTCTTGTCGTGCTCGATCAGGCGCGCAAGCACGCCTTCCTCGCAGGCCAGCCCGGCCAGGTCTTCCGGCTGCACCGGGGTCTGGAAGTTGGGGAAGGCGTTGCGGATCAGCAGCGGGCGTTTCTGCCAGAAGTCGCGCAGGAAGGTGGCCGGCGCCATGCCCAGCGGCTGGCCGGGGCGGGCGGTGACTTCGATGAGGGGGGCGGAGGACTTGCGGGCGGCCATGGGGGGGAATCCTTGCAGCGGAAAGCGGGAGGGGCGGCGTGGCGGGCCGCCAAGGTCTCCATTGTCCGACGTTCGTGGGGATTGCGCACGTGCGGTGGTTTGTCGCGGGGTGTCCGGCCAACGGCGGAGCCCCTCGTGGCGGGGACGGGTTCACAAGCAAAAGCCGCGCTTGGCCGGGCGGGTGGGCTGCGCGGGGGACGCTGCAAGTACGTCCCTGTAAGCTTGGCCGCCGCATCCATGCGGCGGAC
>NZ_JBHHMJ010000167.1:0-485 GCF_042136455.1 Stenotrophomonas sp. 3diitr2024 | reverse complement strand
GCATCGGTGCTCACCTGCGGCAGGCCCGGGGTGAGATCGGCATCCAGTACCACCGTGGGCGGGCAGGCGCGTTGCAGGTCCGGCAGCCACTGCCGTACCAGCGCATTGATGTCCACCGATTCCCGGATCAGGGTCTGGCAGCCGCACACGTCCACCACGAAGCGGCGCAGCAGCGCCTGGCCCTGCAGGGTGTGGGTCACTTCCGGGTGGAACTGCACGCCGTACCAGCGCGTTTCTTCGTTGGCCATGGCGGCCAGTCGCCCGATCCCAGCACCGGGGCGGTGATGCCGCCGATCTACGCCACCTCGACCTATGCGCAGTCCAGCCCGGGCGAGCATCAGGGCTTTGAGTACTCGCGTACCCACAACCCGACGCGCCGCCTCGGCGCACGGTCGCGCCGGTGCAGTTGCGCATCCGCGAAAGCAGTGCCGCACGACCGAACTGATTCCTTCCGCATACCCCTTCCACGCAACAACGACCTTCCG